>NZ_JCBDGH010000010.1:0-64478 GCF_059833955.1 Vibrio sp. R15-SG3-ISO1A | reverse complement strand
GACTATTCATGCGTTCTATCAGCAGGAGGAAGCACAAGCCCACATTGCAAGGTGCCAATTTCCCGCACGCTTTACTTGGCTTGAAGAGCAACAAGGACGACGAGCGACGCTCGACTGCCCGGAGTTGGAGACATGGAAGGCGGTACTGGATCCTCAAGGACTCACACTGGTGTTTCCTACTGCTTTTATGAATAACCCGTCCTCCATGTTTGGCCACACCCTGCTGCGCGTCGACGCCAAAGACCAGACGCGTCATAAAGAGTTAGTGGCGTTTGCGGTGAATTTCGCCGCGGAGCCGGAAACGCAAGACAACGCAGCACTCTATGCGATGAAAGGGTTGTTTGGCGCTTATCCAGGTCGCTATACCGTGATGCCCTATTACAGAAAGGTAAGGGAATACAATGACATCGAGTCGAGAGATATTTGGGAATACCCCCTCAACTTAACAGAAGATGAAGTGGAACGGGTCTTACTGCATCTCTGGGAAATGCAGCAAGCTCAATTTGATTACTATTTCTTGGATGAAAACTGCTCTTACCAACTGCTCGCTCTTTTGGAATTGGCTCGTGAAGATCTCTATTTAGTCGATCAGTTCCCCGTTCAGGCCATTCCTTCGGATACAGTCAAAGCCCTCGCGGCGCAAGATCTGTTAGCCGCGCCCCAGTATCGTGCGGCCTTTGGTACACGCTTACTGCATCAATCGCAGTCGATGAGTGATGAGCGCTTTGCTGCGGCGCAACGCGCAAAAAAGGGCATCTACCCTAGCGCATCAGAATACAGTGATGCTGAACGTGCGGCGATCCTTGAATTCGCCTATGAGTGGCTTAACTTTGAGCTCTACGATCAAGGGTTAGAACGCGACCCTACCGCCAAACAGCTCACCGATCTTTTGTATCAACGCAGTATCATTAAAACCCCCTCACCCTTCAGCGACGTCCGCGTACCTAGCGTATCGCCTGAACATGGGCATGGTTCTGCCCGTGTCGGGCTAGGCTACCGCTACTCCGATCTCAACCGTCATCGGCTCACCTTAGATTGGCGCGCCGCGTATCATGATCTATTAGACTCGCAAGCTGGATTTATTCCCGGCGCACAAATTAGCTTTCTTGATGCGCAAATGAGCCTTGATGACAACGGCACAAGCCGGTTAGAGAAGCTGTATATTATTGATGCAATGGCGCTTGCGCCGAGTAATCGCGTCTTCAGCAGTTGGGCATGGAATATTCGCACAGGCTTTGACAGACAGCCCGATAGCACCAACACGTCCGGACGCTGGTTCGGCCAAGGGGGAGTGGGAAAGGCATGGGGGGATCCCAATCTCGTACACGGCTATACGCTGCTCTCCGCTGAATTAAGTGGTGGTGCGCTGACCGACTACCAAGCCACTCTCGGCGCAGGGGCTGAGGTAGGCCTGCTCTATCAAATCAATCAGACGCATAAAGTGAGCGTGCAGGGCCAGTACCTCAGTCTGTTCGATTCTCGTGCCTCTCACAAAGCCCAAGCCAGTACGCACTGGCATTGGTCCATGACGTCAGATTTCGCCCTTCGCAGTGAAGTAAGCTACCGGCACTGGCATCGTGACGAGCTTCTCACGCAGTTGACGGCTTACGTTTATTACTAGCGTTATCCCTTAGCCGCCTGTGCTACACTGGTCGAGCATGACCCATTACAGCATCGAATTGGGGTTATCATGCTCACCAAGGAACACGCTTTACTATGACCATTCAACACGGTTTTTTACTGACACGCCAAGCACGCGATGTTGGACGCCGCACTCAAATTGACCTCTGGCTCTCTTCCGCGCAAGGGCCGATGCAACTGGTCATTGAGGGCGAAAAACCCGTGTTCTTTATCCTGCAATCGCATATAGACCAAGCGCGCGAGATCAACTTACAGCATGGGTTCGATGCCACTATCCAACCCCTCGAACTGACAGACTTTACCCACACCCCTCTCGCGGCTTGCTACAGTACCACCATTCAAACGGCGACGGCCTTCAGCCAACAGTTGAAGCAGCAAGATGTCCTCGTTTTGGAAGACGACATCCGCCTTGCGGATAGATTCCTCATGGAACGATTTATTCAGGGTAGCGTAGAGTTTGTCGGTCACGTAGAGCAAAAGTCAGGCTATGTTCGAGTCAGCAACGCCAAATGTCGCCAAGGCCAATACACCCCAACACTCCATGTGGTGTCGCTTGATATCGAATGCTCCGAAAAAGGCCTTCTCTATTCGATCGGGTTAGACAGCCCCAAAGACAGTCGCGTGATTATGGTGGGAACGCCACAAGCCGCCGATACTCCGATAGAGTGGGTCAGTGATGAGAAAGCCCTCCTCCAAGCTCTGATTCACTGGTTCCAAACCTATGATCCCGATGTGGTCATCGGATGGAACGTGATTGATTTTGACTTTCGCTTGCTCGATAAACGAGCCCAATGGCACAAGATGGCGCTCTACTTAGGGCGAGGCAACCAAAAAGCCTACTTCCGCTCATCTGCGTCGACCGGCCAAGCGTTTATCTCGATCCCAGGTCGCGTCGTCATGGACGGTATCGACACGTTAAAAACCGCGACTTACCACTTTCGCAGTTGGTCATTGGAGTCCGTTTCTCAGGAGCTTCTTGGCGAAGGGAAACAGATCCACAACGTCCATGATCGCATGGATGAAATTAACCACATGTTTCGACACGACAAACCCTCTCTCGCCCGCTACAACCTGCAAGACTGTGTATTGGTCAATAAAATCTTCGCCCATACCCATTTGCTCGATTTTGCCATCGAACGATCGCGGTTAACCGGTGTTGAGTTGGATCGCGTCGGAGGCTCTGTCGCCGCATTCACCAACCTCTACCTACCGCAGATCCATCGCGCCGGTTACGTGGCACCCAACTTACAGCCTGAAAACTGGCTAGCCAGTCCCGGGGGCTATGTGATGGATTCAATCCCGGGTTTGTACGATTCGGTGCTGGTGCTGGATTTTAAAAGCCTCTACCCTTCGATCATTCGCAGCTTTCTGATTGACCCAATCGGGTTAGTCGAAGGGCTGAAGCTTGAGGTGGGTAAAGAGGCCCACCAAGCGGTGGAAGGCTTTCGTGGCGGCCAGTTCCACCGCAGCACCCACTTTCTGCCTACCATGATTGAAACCTTATGGGCCGCGCGCGATAGAGCGAAGAAAAACAATGAAAAGGCCTTTTCTCAGGCCATTAAGATCATCATGAACTCCTTCTATGGTGTATTAGGCTCCTCGGGCTGCCGCTTCTTTGATACACGCCTCGCCTCTAGCATCACCATGCGCGGCCACGAGATCATGAAGCAGACCAAACGCCTGATTGAATCCCAAGGCTATCAAGTGATCTACGGCGATACCGATTCGACCTTTGTGTCACTAGGGACAAGCTTAAGCCAGCAAGAAGCTGATGCTATAGGCCAGCAACTGACCACACACATTAATGCGTGGTGGAGTGAGCATCTTAGCCAAGAATACGGTTTAACCTCGATGCTTGAGCTGGAATACGAAACCCATTACAAAAAGTTTTTGATGCCAACGATTCGCGGCCAAGAAACAGGGTCGAAAAAACGCTACGCAGGATTGATTGTCACCGAGAGCAACGAACGCCTCGTGTTTAAAGGATTGGAAAGCGCCCGTACAGACTGGACGCCACTGGCACAGCGCTTTCAAAATGAGCTCTATCGCTTAGTCTTTCACGGTGAGGATCCGTGTCAATACGTTAGAGATTGTGTCGAGCAGACGTTAGACGGGCGCTTTGATGAGGAGTTAGTGTATCAGAAAAGGCTACGGCGCAAACTTCATGAGTATCAAAAGAACATTCCGCCTCAAGTGCGAGCCGCTCGAATGGCGGATGAAATAAACGCGCAACTTGGTCGACCTTTGCAATACCAAAACAAAGGCCGAATCGAGTACCTCATCACCACACAAGGGCCTGAACCCAAAGAGTATCGAAAGAGTCCGATTGATTATCAGCACTACATTGATAAACAACTCAAACCCGTCGCAGATGCAATTCTGCCCTTTATCGGGCTCGACTTTGCACGCTTGAGTGAGCCTCAACTTGGCTTGTTCTAACCGATTTTAAATTCCGTCTTTTGGTACTGTTTGACCAACCAATCACCAAAGGAATCCAACAGACCCACCACAGAGCGTTTAGGGATAACACGCCCAGACAGTAAAATCCCCAAGCGCTCAATGTCGAGCTGCTTTTCAGGATGGTAGCGTAAGAATTGCTGGCCGCACTCAATGGGATCATCGAACCACTGTTTGTCTCGAACCATCACCAATGAGTAGCTTGCTCGGAGCAGCTTTTTGGCGATGATGATTTGAGCATGACTTTGGTCTTCGGGTTTGTTGCTGCGCGCAATTCGATTGCGGTACACGGCAATCCAATCCTCGACGTCCATGTTCCACTGCTTAGCGATTTCCCAACTCGGCTCATAATCGCCAAAGCACTCCGAGAGATCTTCACCATGAATACACACCGCGCAATGACGCAATAAAAATCCCCAAGAAAGAATACCCTCTAAACTCGCCACCTCACTGGCTAAACCAGTTTTAAAAGCAACCCCAGTAATAAACGGATAACGCTTTTGAAAGTGAAATTTGATGGTATTAAACAGAGATGACCGCGAATCGCTAAAAGAGCGATGCGTAATCACGATGACATCCATATTGGACTTCCCTTCGACCGCCGTTTTACGCGCCACGCTGCCATAGAGATAAACGCTGTGGAGATTGTCACCCAGCCCACTTTGTAAATAGGCCATCAGCTCCCCTATTGCAGGCTGATAACGAGCTTGGAACGGTTGAGTTGGGTCGATAACGGGAAGAGGCATGCGGTAACAGTCTGAACTTATTGTCAATCAATGGTGACTTTAATGATCGCTCACACGCTCTGTGCAATCAAGTTATTCCTTCTCAAAGAATAACTGATATATAATGCGCCAAAATACACCCATATGAAGGAAAACGTTCATGCCTAAGGCAAGTGAGCTAAAGAAAGGTTTTGCGATTGTATCTAACGGCAAAACGCTACTCATCAAAGATATTGAAGTGACGACTCCTGGCGGTCGCGGCGGTTCAAAAATTTATAAACTGCGTTGCACTGATCTCACGACTGGTGCTCGCGTTGATGAGCGCTACAAGTCCGATGACGTACTTGACACTGTCGACATGTTCAAACGCGCCGCAGCATTCTCATACGTTGATGGTGACGAGTACATTTTCATGGACAATGAAGATTACACTCAGTACACCTTTAAACGCGATGATATCGAAGATGACTTGCTATTCATCACTGAAGAGATTCAAGGCTTACACGTGGTTTTAGTCAACGGCAATGCGGTTGCACTTGAACTGCCCGCTTCAGTTGAACTTGTGATTGAAGAGACCGACCCATCGATCAAGGGTGCGTCAGCATCTGCTCGCACCAAGCCTGCTCGTTTCTCGACTGGCCTTGTCGTGCAAGTACCTGAGTACATAGCCACTGGCGATCGCGTCATCATCAACACTGCTGAACGTAAATACACAAGCCGAGCGTAATATGTCTGATCTAATTTCTTACGATGACACCATTGGCACGGCCTACGACATCTTTCTAGAGATGGCTCCCGATAACCTTGAGCCCGCAGATGTGATTCTGTTTACGGCGCAATTTGATGACCGTGGTGCTGCCGAACTGGTTGAAACCGGAGAAGATTGGGCGGGCCATGTTGGCTTTGATGTCGACAAAGAGACGTATGCAGAGGTTCGGGTTGGACTCGTCAATGAAGACAATGACGTGTTGGATGACGTATTCGCGCGTCTATTAGTCAGCCGCGATCCAGAACATAAGTTTTGCCACATCCTGTGGAAGCGCGACTAACCCCCACTCTTGTATCGCCATGGCATAAAAACAAAAATCCCCGAGTCAAAGACTTGGGGATTTTTTATGGAATTCGGACTGCCATCATCGCACAGGGCGCTGTTTGTCAGATCAACCTTCTGTTTTCACGTTTTCAACTCGGGCTTTCAGTTTTTGCCCAGGACGGAAGGTGACTACACGGCGTGCACTGATAGGAATGTCTTCACCAGTTTTCGGGTTTCGACCTGGTCGTTCATTCTTATCACGAAGATCAAAATTTCCGAACCCTGACAGTTTTACCTGTTCGCCACTTTCTAGAGCTTTACGAATCTCTTCGAAAAACGCTTCAACCGTTTCCTTGGCATCCCGTTTACTGTATCCAAGCTTTTCAAACAGGTTTTCAGCCAAATCGGCTTTTGTGAGCGCCATAAAACTTTCCTCAAAGCTGTGTTAAACATAGTTGCGCCAAGGCAACACCCAGTACTTTCGGTAAGCCAATCAACAACATATCGGCGTTACTTTGAAAAGTGTATGCCAAGCTTCTGATTTTCGCCAACTTTTTTATCTATCTGCCTATCACTTGGCGAGAAAGCCAACAGTGACGAAACGCTAAGCATCAGAATTATAAATAGATTTTAACGCAACTTGGCGATCAATCATGCCAAAATTCTGTGAAAAAATCGTCCAATTCTAGTGGATAATGTCATTTTGATAATTAAATCAACAACCCAACACTTAAGTTGCATTAGATCACAAAACTAGCGCAATCCAGATTTTTTTGCATCGCGCACCGAACCACGCTCATCATTTCTTGGGATTAAGATCCAACCAGAATATTAACCAAGTTGCATTTGCGTGAATTGTGTGCAACAACAAGAGTGTTCACATAAAAATAAACACGACAACGTCATGGCGACCAACCGCTCCCGAGCAAACAGCCCCCTATCGGTGAGACCAATTTCTGCGTCCGTCTCTAAAGAGGAAGCAAAACATGCTTGGTTTTATCAGGTAGAAGAAAACTATGCCGAAGAGGCGAATGTGTTTTTTCAAAAAGCACTGGATTGTCGTGTACGCGCATTAAAACTCTGCCTTTCGTATGATGGTTCACCACCCCTAGAGCAACAACTCTCTTCCCGCGCTTATTTTGATTCACTCGCCCTCCCACAAGGTGAACTGAGGTACTATGATTACCAAAAACTAAGCACTCCAGAGCTCTCCAGAACAGACGCGAATCATCACAATCAGAGCGGTCATCGATACTGCCAACCTAACGATAAAAACAACGCGCAATCACAACAACGTCAACCCATGGTGAAATCCAGAACTCATGCTTAATTTTGTCCTTCAAGAGCTTATGTACCCCAAGGCCATCGTGCTGTTTATGACAGCGATGTTGGTACTGACTTGGTCTAGTTACTTCTGTTACTCACTGTATAAAAAGCACGGTGCAAGCAGTCTTAACAGCTACTTTTACTATGTGACCTACACATTTGGCTTGTTTATTTGGATTCTTAGTAACTACTACTTTCATACCGGATTGCTGCCATTGCTCGGTGAGAAAGCGGCGGTCTTAATGGCGATTGTCGCCAATATTTCTGCGCTAGTCGCCTTCGCTTCTGCGTATCATTTTACCGCTAAGCTGCGCACCTATTACGCAAGTAAACGCGTCCCCGTGTTCCAATCCATTGTGGCATGGAGCGTATTTGCTTTTGGTTTAGCTTGTAACCTTTTACCGGATTTGACCGTACAAGGCGCCTCTATTTCAGGCCCAAGTCAGTTCATATTGGAGTTTGGTCCGTATACTCAGCCCTTTTTCCTCGGTTTGACCACCTTGGTGGTGCTGACGTTTATCAATTTGCTCTCTTTAACGGCAAGTGAAAACCGTATTCAACGGACTCGAATCAACTACATGATTCTTGGTATGGCCATTTTTATGTGCTCAACGGCAGTCATTCAGCTTGGCTTTACCTATTTCCTCAATGACTTCTCGTTGACTTGGCTACCACCTGCACTCTCTGTCAGCGAAATGCTCTTCATGGGCTACGCGCTGCTTACCTCTCGCTTTTATAGCTCGCGCTATATCCTGTATATCGGTTTGAGCTTCGCCGTGACACTGTTCGTCTATTTTTCTGCCATCACCTTACTGCCCATATTTGATGATTCACACGCGTTTGAGGTGGTCACCATAGTCGCAATTGTTGGCTTATCTTGGTCCAAACTTTACCGCAGCTTGCAACGTTCCATTAGCTATATTGTGTATGGCGATCCGGTGTCTCCAGTGGAAAAAATCATCAAGTTGGAGAACGAATTTCATCACTCACCAACGCAAGCGATGGACAAACTCGCACGCTACCTCGATGTACCTGAAAATAAACTGCGCTTGTTGGATGACTTTCAAGGAGCAAGCTTTTACCGTGATTACTTTGAAACCCACACCGCACCACTTGTGCTCGATGAGGTGGAAGAAGCGATGGCAAAAAGTGGCAGTAGCAAACTGAGTCAAGTTCGCTCAGCGATGAAAAAGACACAATCCGCCCTAGTTCTGCCTATTTATGAAGGTCGAAATAAACTGTCGCATGTCTTGGTCTCAAGTGAGAAAGATGGCGGATTAAACTTCTCCTATGAGGAACTTGAAGCGCTGCAACGGGTGCTCTCCAAAGTTCAAGCGCACATCAACTACGAACGTAAGGTCAAACAGTCTCAGGCATTAGCCAATTCCATTGCACATGAAATGCGTAACCCACTCAGCCAAGTGCAGTATGAGTTTGAGCATCTCAACTTAAAAATTCGCCATTTGCCCGCCCATTTTGAATTGATGACACACGTCGACAACGGCAAGCAAGCCGTCCTGCGTGGTCGCCAGCTGATCGATATCATATTGCGAGAGGTGAACAGTGCCTCGCTGGATCAAGAGCCCGCGTTGGCAACATCGATCAGCGCCTGCGTGCGCAGCGCTGTCGAAAACTATGGCTTTGACGATGAACCCACTCGCCGCCGTGTCCACCTAAAACTGAATCAAGATTTTGTCGCTAAGGTAAACGAGACACTGTTTAACTTTGTGATTTTCAATCTCCTTCGCAACGCCATTTACTATTTTGACTCTTACCCAGATAGCCACATCACCATTGAAACCGTGCTTGGGGAGAACGACAACCGACTCGTTGTTACCGACACAGGCCCAGGTATTCCAGCGGATCTTCTTGAGCGTATTTTTGATGATTTCTTCAGTCACCGTAAGAGTGGTGGTAGTGGGCTAGGTCTGGGCTATTGTCAACGCGTGATGAAAGCGTTTGGTGGGACAATTCAGTGCCGCTCAGAACAAGGCAAATTTACCGAGTTCACGTTGAGCTTTCCCCCCACCACGCAAAAGCCTGTCGTCACGCCGAATAAATCAACGCCCGCCGCTGAGCCTACAAATAAAGTAAAACCGCGTGATCGCCAAGTGGTTTCGAGCCCTACCGCTCCGGGTGCGCCAGTGGTGTTGGTGGTCGATGATAAAGAAGTGCAACGTGCGTTAGTCAAACTGTACGTCGAACAACTGGGCTATCGAGTGATTATGGCAAATAACGGTCGAACCGCGCTCGACATCATTCACGATAATCCCGTTGAGTTGGTGTTTATGGATATCCAGATGCCGGTCATGGATGGCTTTGAAGCCTCTAGACGCATCAAGGAGTCTTACCCAAGCATTCCTATTATTGCGCTCAGCGGAGAGGCAGAGAGCGCCAGTGTAACGAAAATGGCCAAGCTGATGGATGGTCGCCTCACCAAGCCAGCAACCAAAGAGGCGTTGGCGAGTGTGCTCAACCGTTTCTTTAACAAAGAAGAAGTGTTGTAACGATACGCAGTGAGGCGTTCTCCCTCACTCACCTAGACGCTCAAGCACTTTTTCACATAGCTGCTTGAGCATCACCATCTCTTCCAGGGGTAAATTGATTTTACATGACAGCGCAGTGGGCACGGTAAGGGCTTGCTGCTTCAACGCTTTTCCGTGCGAGGTGAGATTGAGGACCCGCACGCGCTCATCACTCTCACTGCGCGCTCGTTCTACAAACCCTTTGCTTTCCAAACGTTTTAACAGTGGCGTCAAGGTCCCTGAATCGAGGTATAACCGAGCACCCAGCTCTTTGACACTGACGCCATCTTGCTCCCACAGCACCATCATCACTAGGTATTGCGCGTAAGTGAGATCCAATGCATCCAGTAGCGGTCTGTATGCTCGGCCAACTGCGTTAGCCGCACTGTATAGTGGAAAACAGACTTGATTCTCGAGTTTTATTTTATCCTCATCACTCAAGGGGGGCGTCACATGACAAGTGTCCATAGTATTAACCTTAAAAATAAATTGTGCACAATATAGTTGCAAAACAACTTGGGTTCGATATATGATTGCAAACAATTAAATTGCGCACAACTTAAATAACCAAGGAGATACCTATGAGCACACTCTACAAAACTCAAGCAACCGCATCTGCTGGCCGTAACGGTCAGGTTCAAACTGACGACGGTCAACTTTCGCTTAGCCTTGCTTATCCGAAAGAGATGGGTGGCACAGGTGCAGCGACTAACCCAGAGCAACTATTTGCCGCAGGTTATGCCGCCTGTTTTTCTAACGCTCTGCTCCACGTTGCGCGTGAAGGCAAGGTCACATTGAAAGAAGCGCCGGTAACCGCTGAAGTCGGTATCGGTCCAAATGAGCAAGGTGGCTTTGCACTCACCGTGAGCTTGAACGTCGCACTCGCTCTCGACGATGCACAAGCACTAGAGCTGACGAAAATCGCTCACCAAGTGTGTCCATACTCCAACGCCGTTCGTGGCAACATTGACGTTCATGTCACGGTGAATGGTCAAACGCTGTAAACCAATCCCTACGACAACAACGCCGACCCATTGGGTCGGCGTTGTTGTTATAGAATGTATATTAAATCAAATTGGACGTCTAGATGTTTACACACCCATAAAAAACGAGTAAGTTAGTTTTACTCATCTGAGACAGGGAAAGGTTGAATTAAATTAATGATCGAGCTTAAGCATTTGAAAACATTGGTATCGCTGCGAGATACCGGATCACTCACCGCAACCGCAACGTCACTGCACTTGACCCAATCGGCCCTTTCTCATCAAATCAAAGATCTCGAGTCTCGCATAGGCAGTCCGCTCTTTCTGCGTAAAACTCGTCCGGTGAAATTCACTTCTGAAGGACAAATCTTACTTCGCGTCGCCGATGAGGTTCTGCCCAAGCTAGCGCGCGCAGAAAATGAGTTGGCAAGCCTCAAAGAAGACGTCAACGGACGCCTGCACATGGCGATAGACTGCCACTCCTGCTTTCAGTGGTTGATGCCTGCGCTGCGTGAGTATCAAATTGCGTGGCCCAGTGTCACACTTGATTTTTCATCAGGTTTCTCGTTTGAACCCCTGCCCGCATTGATCAGTGGCGAGTTGGATCTGGTTATCACTTCAGATATTCAACCGCGCTCTGAAATTCACTATGAACCGCTCTTCGACTTTGAAATGCGCTTAATCACCTCGACCACGCACCCGCTTGCGACAAAAAACCGTATCGAACCACGCGATCTTGAAGGCGAAACCATGATTTCCTATCCAGTGCAGAAAAAACGCTTAGATGTAGTGAAACACTTTTTGACTCCGGCGGGGGTGGAGCCGGCAAAGTGGAAACAAGCAGACAATACACTGATGTTGGTGCAGATGGTGTCCGCGGGGCTCGGTATCGCGGCGCTACCTAACTGGGCAATCAGTGAATTTTCTCGTCAGGGTTTGATCACCAGTATTCCTTTGGGAGACGGACTGTGGCGTCGACTGTTCGCGGCGACCAGAGACAGTGATAAGGGCAAACGCTATCTACAAGCGTTTTTCCATACCGCTCGGCAACAGTCGAAAAGTCATTTAGAGGGAATAAAAACGGTGTAACCTCTAAAGGTTACACCGAGACGGTTCGTCACGCCGATACCTAGCTTCGCTGTCAGGTATTGAACCGACATCGACGCTGAATTGAGTGAAGTCCTACCGTTGGTTTGACTTGAACTGGTTGGTGAGCGGGTCATATTGGTAGCCAAGCACATCCAATTTGCCAATCACTGTCTCTGCATCCATTTCATAGGTGCTTACCAACTCTTCGAGACTGTCACACTCCAGTCTCAGTTTCTCGTTCACGATACCAAGTAAAATCGTGCTATCGAAACGGCCAACATTACTAAGATCCATCGCTGCGCTCCTTTGTCGTGTTGATAACACAAGCTTAGACCTTCAGCAGAAAAATAACAGTGACCGAGACTAAAGAACGAATAAGCCCTGATTAACCGTCACCGCACCCAGCAACATCACCAGTGCAACCGCCAACTGCGGCTTAGTGATGCTTTTACTGAGCAACATATGCCAGCTCCAAACCACCACAGCAGTGATGAGAAGCGCAAAACTGACCAGCAACGGCTGCGTTGCCATGGTGAGCGTCTGCTCGTCCAATGAAGACGCTTTAAGCAGTACAGTAATGCTCATTATCATTGCAGAAGCCACCCCCGCGACAGGTAAAATTCGATGAAACGCTTGCAATCTCGTTTTTGCCACCGTCAACAGCAAATGGGCAAACAATCCGCCTAGCAACACAACCTGAACTAAAACACTCAACCCAGCAGCAAAGCTCGATTGTTCAGTGATCATGATTCCAACGTAAGCCAGCGCTAAACCATTCGCCAAGTACATCACCCATAACGGTCCTTGCACTCGTGTTTTCTTAGTTTGAACCTGAGAATAGAAATAGCCGATAGCGAACACCACCATCATGGCTTCAATACGTAAGGAGGCAACCGCTAACCACAAAATCGCGATAGCGGGTAGTACCTTATGAATACGCCCACGCTGGCCTGGGCAGATGTCACCTTTAACGAGAATAAGGGTTAAGATCAGTTGCGCGCCGAGCAACATCGGTGCGAAAGAGGCAAGCAAATCAGGAATCATAATCTGTCAGATAATTGAATGAACAAGGCGCGAATCATAACAGACTGGTGAGATGCTTCAATACAGTGCGCTGCTCGACAATGCCTTTGAACGCGCCTTCCTTGTCGACCAACACCCAGGGAAAGTGCGGGTACTGCTCCAACAGTGCCGCCATACTATCGAGCGGGGTTTGCCAATAGATGATCGCCGCAGGCGGCGACATAATACGGTTTGCGGTTTTCAGCCACATGTTGCGCTCTTTGCTGCTTTCTAAATCGGTGCCCATGGTGGGCGTCAGATGTAAGTTCATCGAAGCGCGCTCTATCACACCCAGACATTCCCCTTCATCGATCACAGGTAAGGCTTGTATCGTTTTGTCCTGAAATTTCTGAAAGATCAGTGACAGCGCCACCGTAGGGCTAAGGTGGCTGACGTTGGGCGATACCAAATCCGCTAATGATGGCTCACCGCTGCTTGAACGTGGCGCATCGGGCAATTGGCAGTAGTCCTCAACCAATCTAAGGTCATCAAGGCTCATCGGCTTTGAAAAGTAGTAACCTTGAACATAATTGACGCCGAGACTGGCAATCACCTGGTACTCTTGTTCCGTTTCCACCCCCTCTGCCACGACCCTGAGGCCAAGCTTTTGTGCTAGCTTAGTGATGGAAGCCACTAAATGGTACTTACGGCTGGTTTCACTGATACCACTCACAAACACCCGATCAATCTTTAACACATCAAAATAGCTGCGATTGAGATACTCAAATGACGCACTGCCTGTGCCAAAATCATCTACGGCGATGAGCACACCTGCCTCTCGTATCGCCGACAACATCGATTCTTGATAGCTGTCACTCTCAAAATAGGCGCTTTCGGTAAACTCGATGGTTAATCGATCAGGGTCAATTTTCAATCTGTCCACCATCTGCACCGTACGGCCCAAGACTTCCCCAATATCGTGTTTTGAGTTAAGGGAGCGGTTAACAGACAAGCCCACTTGAGCGCCAAAGCGCTTTTGTAATTCGGGCAGCATCGACATTGCTCGATGGCAAATCATATCGTCGAGCTCGACGATCAAATCAAGGTCTTCAATGACACTCACCATCTCTTGCGTATTAGTGTTCAATTGATCATTGATTGGAAAACGGCACAGCGCTTCAAACTTATCAATCTGACCCGATTTAATATCCACCAAAGGCTGGAAGTGGACATCCACCAGACCACCTTTCACGCACTTGATCGCGAACTCCTCCAACGCTTTCTTGCGCTCTTGTGCTTGATGCATCTCTCGGTCGAAAAACGCAATACGTTTGCCTTCACTCTGGTTCAGCTCCAGTAACGCCTGAGTCGCATGGGAAATCAAACGCGAAGGGTTATTCGCATCGACCCCCAGTACCGATACCCCGGTTAATCCGTCACGCAATGCCAAGGCAATCTCTCCTTGGGCACGCTTGAAAAGGTGAAAAAAGTTCTTCACTGCTTTGCGTACTTCTCGAATTCGCTCTTCGGCGGTGGATTCCGCTATCGACAAACACACCGCAAAACGACCATTACCCAAATAGCCGCAGCTTGCCACTTTGGTGCTCTCAATCAAATAACTGGCAAATTGCTTTTTGACTTGATGCGCTTTGTCGGCAGGAAACTTTGGCTGCAATACCAACATCACCGCATTCAACGCATCCGGCGCTTGCTCACATTGTTGCTCCAGTTCGGCAATGAAACTGTCTCGAGAGGGTAATAAGGTCAGTAGGTCAATGCCATCGGTTTCCAAGCCATCAATTTTATCCAGCTGCTTGGAGAGATCAGACGTAACACCAATATAGATACGCTCGCCACTGGCACGCTCAATTGCCGTAATTGAGAGCTCTTGTGGCACGGTGGAGCCATCCGCTTTCAAGGTGATGATCGGTCCGCTCCATGCCCCACAACGATTTACACTCGCCCACATCGCTTCATAAAATTCGTCACTCAGCTTGTCGGCATTAAAAATACTGGTTTTCAAACCCACAATTTCATTGAGTAAATAGCCAGTATTTTGTTCAAAGCGACGATTACACGCCAAAATGCGAGTTTGCGCGTCGGTGATGACCACACCGCGCGTCTCACTTTCAAATGCGGAGCAAAACAGGTCACTGGCGTCCGAGCGGGAACCAATCACCAGACGTGGAGAAAAGCAGCCTGAAAGCACGTTGGTCGCTTCTCTGTTGACGTCAAACTCAACGTAAGCAAACACGGCATGAGGGATCAGCAAACAACAATGGAACCTGTCCATCTCACCGGTTTTCAGCACCGACTTGAACACACTCTGACAGCGCTTACGGTGTAACGTAGGAAGCAGCTTGAATAACTGCTTCGCCGAAACGCTCGCCACATTCTGGCCAAACAAAAGCTGCATCGCATCGGGATCGCAACTAAAAGTCTGGTTGTTAAGGTCCAAACGCCAATCAAACGTGCTGTACTTGGGGTGATTAGAAGGCTCTGCTGTGGTTTCAAGCGCATGCACTTGAAAATTCTCTTCCATGCTCGTAAACACCTGTGTGGTTTATGTTGATGAGGTTAATTTTAGACTGGATGCTCGAAATAATCCGTTAACCTGCCGTGTTTATACGTAAAAAAATGAGGGCTATGTTGAGGTAGATAGATGAATAACAAGCCGCTATAATTCGCGCTCCCTGGCACAGAGAGCAAAATATGTTCAACGATATTACCCCGATTCACCAATACAAAAAGTACTGGGCCGAGTGTTTTGGCACCGCGCCATTCCTTCCGACCAGTCGCAAGGAAATGGATGCTTTAGGTTGGGATAGCTGTGACATCATCATCGTCACAGGCGACGCCTATGTGGATCATCCCAGTTTTGGTATGGCCATCATCGGACGTCTTTTGGAAGCCCAAGGGTTTCGTGTCGGGATTATCGCTCAGCCAGAATGGCAAACCAAAGATGCCTTTATGGCGCTTGGCAAACCTAACCTTTTTTTCGGCATCACCGCCGGCAACATGGACTCGATGATCAACCGTTACACGGCGGATCGCAAATTACGCCATGATGACGCTTATACCCCAAACAACGAAGGGGGCAAGCGCCCAGATCGTGCCACTTTAGTCTACTCGCAGCGCTGTCGTGAAGCCTACAAAGGTGTGCCTATCGTACTGGGGGGTATTGAAGCCAGCTTACGTCGCCTTGCGCACTACGACTACTGGTCAGATAAAGTACGTCGCTCCATTTTGTTTGATGCCAAAGCCGATATCTTGCTGTTTGGTAACGCAGAGCGCGCACTGGTTGAAGTCGCGCACCGTTTAGCCGACGGCGAAGCGATCGCGAATATGACCAATATTCGTGGTACCGCGGTGAACTTGGCGGCCGAGCCAGAAGGTTACACCATCATCGACTCATCACGTATTGAGAAGCCACGTAAAGAGGCGTTTATTCCGCCAAATCCTTACGTGGTGGAAGAGCAGTGCGACACCAAAGCGAAACAAGAAGAGACAAAGCCACAACCGATCACGATTCGCCCTTCGCGACACGATGCGAAAACCACCGCAGTGCGCCTGCCTCATTTTGAAAAACTCAACAATGACCGCATACTTTACGCGCACGCCAGTCGCATCATGCACCTTGAGACAAACCCGTACTCAGGACGCGCTCTGATTCAAAAGCACGGTGACCGAGAGCTATGGGTCAACCAAGCGCCAATTCCTCTGACCACAGAAGAGATGGACTACGTGTTTGGTCTGCCTTATGCACGCGTGCCTCATCCGATGTACGGCAAAGCAAAAATTCCTGCCTATGACATGATCAAGACGTCAGTCAACATCATGCGTGGCTGTTTTGGCGGCTGTTCATTCTGCTCCATTACCGAGCACGAAGGCCGCATCATTCAAAACCGCTCCCAAGAGTCCATTTTGAATGAGTTGGAAGAAATTCGAGACAAAGTGCCCGGCTTTACCGGAACGATTTCTGATTTGGGCGGCCCTACGGCCAACATGTATCGCCTCGGCTGTAGCGATCCGAAAGCGGAAATAAACTGTCGTCGTCCATCGTGCGTCTTCCCTGGCATCTGTAATAAACTCAATACTGACCATAAGCACACCATCGACCTTTACCGCGCGGCGCGCAAAGTCGAGGGGATCAACAAGGTGATGATCGCCTCTGGTGTGCGTTATGACTTGGCGATTGAATCCCCAGAGTACGTTAAGGAGTTGGTTACGCACCACGTGGGCGGCTACCTGAAAATTGCACCAGAGCATACCGAGAAAGGTCCGCTTGATTTGATGATGAAGCCGGGCATGGGTGCCTACGACCGTTTCAAAGAGATGTTCGAAAAATACAGTGCAGAAGCAGGCAAGAAGCAATATCTGATTCCCTACTTCATCTCCGCCCACCCTGGCACAGAAGATGAAGACATGCTCAATCTGGCCCTTTGGCTGAAAAAGAATGACTTTGAGTGCGATCAAGTGCAGAACTTCTACCCATCACCGATGTGTAATGCGACCTCAATGTATTACTCAGAGACGAATCCGCTCAAGCGCGTTAAATATAAGCAGCGTGAAGTGGTGCCCGTTGCGAAAGGAGAGCGCCAGCGTCGTTTACACAAAGCTCTGCTGCGCTATCACGATCCGCAAAACTGGCCACTGATTCGTGAAGCTCTGATCAACATGGGTAAAAAGCACCTGATCGGTGATAAGCCGAGTTGTCTCGTTCCGGCTGAAGACAGTTCCGCCCAGACGCCTGCGCAACGCAGAAAATCCGGACGTCACGGCTCCAATCGCTTTGCTACTAAGCACACGAAAACTCAGCCTGGCTTTGAAAAAATGCATGGCAGTGAAAAAGGTAAAGCGAGTAAAAACAGCGGAAATAAGAAAGGCAAAGCGCCAGCGGGTAAAGCCTCACGCGATCATGTGATTGCAGAGCAAGGCCGATCCAATGGCCAAGGCAAGCGCAAACCCAAACACCGCTGACAAATGAGGTTCAAAAAAGGGGCAAACGCCCCTTTTTTGATCTCTGTTTTAAGCAACGCGGTGGAAATACCGTTATGCGTTGGCTTTTTCAAACTCAGCCATAAAGTCCACCAAGGCTTGCACACCTTCGAGCGACATCGCGTTGTAGATCGATGCACGCATCCCACCGACCGCGCGGTGACCTTTAAGTGCCACCAAAGCGCGGGCTTTCGCTTGCTCTAGGAACAGACTGTCCAACTCCGGTTTTTTCAGTTGGAAAGGCACGTTCATGCGCGAGCGGTTGTCGGAATGCACGTTGTTGATGTAAAAGTCTGACTGATCAATGTAGTTGTAGAGTGTCGCGGCTTTTTGTTGGTTGATTTTCTCCATAGCTGCCACGCCACCTTGCTCTTTCAACCACTTAAACACCAACCCAGAGAGGTACCAAGCAAACGTCGGCGGTGTATTAAACATCGACTCTTTTTCCGCCAAAACTTTGTAGTTTAAAAAGCTTGGCAACACGTCACTGGCAAGCTCCAATAGGTCATCACGTACAATCGCGATACAGATACCAGCTGGGCCAATGTTCTTCTGCGCGCCTGCGTAAATCACCCCATATTTCGACACATCAATCTCACGTGACAAGATGTTGGAAGACATATCTGCCACAATCGGCTTTTCAGTCACGGGCAGTTCGCTGATCTCAATACCATCGATGGTTTCGTTAGGACAAAAATGGACATAAGCACTGTCTGCATCGATACGCCACTCGCTCGCGGCGACGACAGCAAGTTTGCCGTCTTTCTCTGTTTTTGCAGAGAATGCGTCAACATCACAGTACTTCTGCGCTTCTTCTATCGCACTTTGTGCCCAGTAACCGGCATCAATGTAAGTGGCTTTGCGCGCACTACCGAGCAAGTTAAGCGGCACGGCGGCGAACTGAGCGCGCGCGCCACCCTGGCAGAAAAGGACTTTGTAGTTGTCTGGGATATTCAGCAGATCACGTAAATCCTGCTCAGCTTCCTCAGCGACTTGAATAAACTCTTTACTGCGATGGCTGATCTCCATAACCGAAGTGCCAAGCGCGTTCCAATTAACAAATTCTGCTTGCGCTTTTTCCATCACGGCTTTAGGTAGCGCCGCTGGACCTGCACTGAAGTTATATACGTTGTCCATTTCACATTCCTTGATCATTCTGAGAGATTGCTAGGATTAATAGCACGTTTTCTACGAGATAAAAAGCAAGAAAAGAGGTGTTACGACCTCTTTTCTTGCTTAGTGGTTTGTTTTCCTAACTATGGCTGCATCATTGCAGAGAGAAACAAGGTCATCAAGGGTATTTTCTGGCCATTGTTAAACACCAAATTCCCCTGCTCAAGGGTGGCTTGGATTTGGTAGCCTTGCTGGGTTTGTGAGATAAACTCCATCACAATCGCTTCATCAACACCCTGCTTAATAAACGGATACTGTTCAACAAGTTGGTTGGAGAAAAAGGTATTAATCTCGCCCGTCAACGCTGGGATTACCATCATAGGGTTTTGTGAGATGCCAGAGGTACCTTCTGGTACTGCCACTGTCCAAGTAGAATCGAACACTGCGCCGTCACCCAAATCGACATCCAATTTGTTCATAGTGAGATAAAACCCTTTGGTAAACAGGGTCTCAACTTGGGAAATTGCTTGCTCAATCTCATTTTCACTGAGAACAGGGTTGTTTTGATAGATATTCACTAAATGGTCGAACGATTCCATATCTAAACCACCAAAAGTCAGATCGAAACCAACACTTTTCACTTCGCCCTCTTGACCGATAACATCGTAAAGACGAACAACATGCTGACTGCTGACGGTTTGATTCACTTCGTC
This sequence comes from Vibrio sp. R15-SG3-ISO1A, assembly GCF_059833955.1. NCBI lineage: Bacteria > Pseudomonadati > Pseudomonadota > Gammaproteobacteria > Vibrionales > Vibrionaceae > Vibrio > Vibrio sp. R15-SG3-ISO1A. The sequence continues at coordinate 44,873 of NZ_JCBDGH010000010.1, read as the reverse complement.
CATAGAGCTGGTGACGCGGTATTGACCTTGCTTGAGGCCAAGCCACACCGCTTGAGCTGGATCCGTCAACGTCACTTCATCGACAGATAGGGTCTGCTCACCTAACCAAAAGCTGCCCTGTTTCTTACCACTTCCACTGCCTTTTAAACCCACAATATGCAGCGACTCGCCGTGGTTAAAGTCGATATCCGCAGCGGGCATATCCAGCTCGTAGCTCACTTCACCTAGCACAGTGATCTGACCGCTCAGCGTCGATGGCGACATCGACAACACCGCGTTATCGGCCCCTTGCGCGACATAATTCCAACTGTCCATAGATACGGTATAACGAGTATTGCCGTTGAGTTGGGTTGAGGTGTGCAGCGTCAATGGAATGGCTTCTAGCCCTTCGATGACCGAATCGGCGTCAAGGCTCACCAAACCATGAGTCAAATCACTGTGAACGATAAACTCACTGGGTAAGCCATCTTGAGCCATTTGGGCGGCGAGCTCTTGATCGTGAATCACATAGCGGGTGGTCACCTTGGAGGAAAGGTAGCCTCTATCGTAACTGACGACGTCGGCACTGATGGCCGCGCTGTTTAGGTGACGAATGCCATCTTGAATAACATTTTGACCAATTTGCCCCACGGCCAATGGCCAACAAAGGGCGAGAGAAATGGCACCACCGATGGCGCCAATCTTTTTAAGCTGATGCATGTACGTGTCCGGTATGGAGATTTGTCCCAAGTCTACACCAAAAAACATTGAGATAAATCAGAGTATTGTCTTTCTCTCGATTTTGGCAAAGATTCTATTACTCAGCTCTCAACATGGTTTGGTCAGGCTTGTTACAGTGGAGCATGTGTTGGTTTCCAAAAAATGAAAACGCCGTGAATCATTACGCATTATTGTGCCTCGACAACAACCCTGTGAGCGTTGAAATCCTGCGACGTGAACTTGCGACCTTTGCGCTTAAATTCGACATTTACACTGCCGATACCATCGAGGACGCCCACTCGATTCTCGAGTTCTGTATCGAAAGGCAACAGGAGATGGCCTTAGTGATCGCCAGTCACCATGAGCAGTTTGATGGCGCCAGCTTCTTGATTCACCTTGATAAGTCACCTCAAACACGTTTAGCAAGAAAAGTGCTCGTCAGTTGTGGGCAGGATATTCAAGCCATTTTATCCGCGGTCAATGATGGCCGCCTTGACCACTGCTTAACCAAGCCTTTGCAAGACAACGTGGTCGAACGTACCGCATTGAAAGAACTGACCACATTCGTGCTCGAAAACGATCGCGATAACCTGCTCAGCTATAGCCAAGTTCTCGACCAACACCGCCTACTTCGCGCCCACATCGATCAGAAGATGCGAAGCTATCGCGAGGGCTTTATCAGCGATCACCACACGCTGACCGACCAACAATTAGCAGAACAAGTGACCGGTGCTCTGCGCGAGTTTTTTTCTGACCAAGATGATACCAACGCATGTCGTACCTACTCCGCCGACCATCTGTTAACCAAAGAAGGCGAGGAAAACCGCTTTCTGTGGTTCATCACCGAAGGCCAAGTGGCACTGTACAAAAAAGATGAGCTCGGTATTCAGCGTGAAGTCGTCCGTCACAGTCAAGGCAGCATCGTGGGCGGGATGTCCTTTGTCACCGGCGAAACGTCATTCTCGACCGCCATAACTTTGACGAAAACAGAAGTCATCAAACTCGATCGTGACGTCTTCGCCAAAGTCATGCACTCCAATACTGCGCTGCTGCCACTATTTACCAATTTACTACTGCGCCATTTCAATCGCCGTTTGCAACGCAGCATTACCACCAAACTTGAGTTGCAAAAAACCCTGGAGTCGCTGGAACTGGCCCACCAACAACTGATCGAAAGAGAAAAAATGGCCATGTTGGGGCAGCTAGTCGCAGGCGTTGCCCATGAGCTCAATAACCCGATTGCCGCAATACTGCGCGGCACAGATACCATCACTGACAAAATCCATCAGTTGATCGCCCATCAAGGGGACGAGCCGATACAAGCATTGGGGAGCGAGATTCTCACTCATGCCTTGACCGCACGGCCCCGCTCAACCTCACAAGAGCGCGAGCTCGCCGCCGCCGCTGAAAAGCGCGTCTCTGATCGCCGCGTGGCAAAAAAGCTGGTCAAGCTAGGGCTTAATGAGGATGAAGAGTGGTTAACGCGCGCAAAACGTCACCCGCAGCAGACGCTAAGCCAACTCACCGATCTCGAAGCCTATCAATTGACGGGGGCTACCCTGCGCTCAATCCATGTCTGCGCGCAGCGTATTGCAGATATGGTCAAGAGCCTGAAAGGTTACGCAAGGCCCGATGATGAATCTTTTCATTTGAGTGACATACACGAAGGGTTGGAAGACACCTTAGTGATCTTTGAAAACAAATTAAAATTCCATCATGTTGAAAAGCACTATGGCGACATCCCTCTCATTTCCTGTCAGCCAATCGCGCTGCAACAAGTGTGGACCAATCTTATCTCCAACGCGATTGATGTCTTTCCTGCCAAAGGTGTGTTGGAGATCTCCACCACCCTTCATGACGACAACTGGCTAGAAGTGGCATTTAAAGACAACGGCTGTGGTATTCCCAAAGCGCAACTGGATAAAATTTTTACTCTCAATTTCACCACCAAAAAAGAAGGCAATTTTGGCCTAGGTATTGGCTTATCGGTCTGCCAGCAAATTGTCCTGCAACACGGTGGAAGGATAGACGTGGCCTCACTTACCGAAGAGGAGTGCCACCATCACCCAGAGTTGGCCCCCTATACTAAGATGTCGGTTTGGCTGCCAGTCAACCCCATGTCTCACACAACAAGGACTCATGTATGAACAACTATCTCATTTTGTGCGTGGATGACGAGCGAGAAGTCCTCGATAGCGTAGTGCAAGATCTGGATTGCTTTGAAGAGACGTTTGTACTCGAGGCGGCAGAGTCGGTCGCAGAAGCCAAACAGATCATTCAGTCGGCGGCTAAAGAAGGTACCCGTTTGGCGCTGATTCTCTGCGATCACATTATGCCCGAGCAGACAGGCATCCAGTTCCTGATTGAATTGAATGAGCAAGAAGAGACGAAGCCGACGCGAAAATTACTTCTTACCGGACAAGCGGGGCTAGAAGATACCGTGGAAGCGATTAATCACTCGAGCCTCGACTTTTACATCGCGAAGCCCTGGCGCGGAGAGGAGTTGCGAAGCGTAATCAAAGAGCAACTCACCCAATTTGTTATCGACAACGAGCCCAATCCGCTCCACTGGGCATCGATACTCGATACAGAAGCCATCTTTGCCGCGATAGCGAAAAACCGTTTGGACTTGGGTGAATAAACGACCACCTTAGCCATTCACTGGCTAAATCTTGGCATATCACTTGCTAAATGCTAGATATATCGACAAAACAATGACATTTAGTGTAGTGGCATTCGCTATGATGCATTATTATGTTGACACATCGTCATAGCGACACTCTCGCTAAAGACCAAGGAAATTAACAAGATAAAGGTTTATCGTCCATTATGCGTAAAACAATTTTAGCAGCGGCGCTAGTGCTTGCATCTGGCCAATCATTTGCTGAGGATCCAAACAGCCCAGCGGTTATGAGTAACTTCAGTTACGACTACTTCGAAGCTCGTATCGGCGCAAGCCCAGTGACCTTCGGCGGTGGCGTGAGCAAGTCCATCCACCCTAACGCACACTTTATTGCTCGCATTGATTCAGAGTTTGAAGGCGATTACGACTCAGCGGTCGGTCTTGGCTTTCACGCACCGATCAACAACTGGGCGGATCTGACCGGTTCGATGCTCTTCCGTATGGTGGATTTCAATGGTCGCAACGATAAGAGCACTGAAACAGGCATGCAGCTTAACTTAGGCGTTCGTCAGTGGCTTGGGCCACAACTTGAAGTCGGCGGTGGCGGCGGTTACTTATCGCTCGACGACAAAGACCAATGGTTAGGCTCTGTCTACGCACGTTTCCACTCCACCGAATTGTTCTCTCTCGGTGCAGAGGCTCGTATCAACGACTTCTACGGCGACCAATTGATGTTTACCACGCGCTTTAAGTTCTAACGCATCACGATCATCAACGTGTATTTATAAGCAGCGCCCAAAGCGCTGCTTTTTATTGTCCGCAAGTTTTATTTCCAACGCAGCGCCTTGATTTAACCCACATTTCTCTTTCGCTCGTAAAACTTTTGTTTTTTTTCGTTCATAATGAATGAATCGCAATGCGGCTCCGGTCTACTTGTTTATCGCAACCATTCAATACGTTCATCAGAAAGGATACTCATGACAAGGTTTATCACACTCTTCACCTCGCTTCTTGTGGCGTTTAGTAGCCTAGCGGCCGACAACTGGAATCAGGTAGTTGAAAAAGCCAAAGGGCAAACTGTCTATTTTCATGCTTGGGGTGGCAGCCAGGAGATCAACAACTACTTGCGCTGGGCAAGTTCTGAACTAGAGCGTCAATACGGCGTGACTCTGAAACACGTCAAAGTGACGGACATTGCCGAGACCACGACTCGCCTGATTGCTGAAAAAGCGGCAGACAAAAACAGCGGGGGCAGCGTTGATATGGTGTGGATCAACGGTGAAAACTTTAAATCGATGAAAAACAACGCTCTGCTTTATGGTCCATTTGTTGAATCGCTCCCCAATTGGCAGTACGTCGATAAGTCACTGCCCGTTGACAGTGATTTTTCAGAGCCAACACTTGGCCTTGAAGCACCTTGGGGGGTAGGACAGCTGGTGTTTATCCATGACACCACCACACTGAATAATCCGCCCGCCTCTTTTAGTGAACTGCTAAGCTACGCTAAGGCCTACCCTAATCGTGTCAGCTACCCTCGCCCACCCGAATTTCACGGCACAAGTTTTTTAAAAGCGCTGTTGATTGAACTGACTAACAATGATCCATCGCTCGCCAAGCCCGTGTCTGAGGCCCAGTTTGATGCAGTGACGGCATCACTTTGGCAATATCTCGATGAGTTTCATACGGTCGCGTGGCGTCAAGGGAAGCAATTTCCATCGGGCACGGCAGAGACTTTGCAATTACTTGACGACGGACAGTTAGACTTGGCGATTACCTTTAATCCCAATGCGGTTTTTTCCGCTCAAGCAAGCGGAAAGCTTGCCCCAACCACAGCGGCCTATGCGATGGAGAGCGGCGCCCTGTCTAACATTCACTTCTTAGCGATTCCTTGGAACGCCAATGCGCCCGAGGGCGCCAAGGTGGCGATTAACTTCTTACTCAGCCCAGAAGCACAATCACGCAAAGGAGATTTGAATGTGTGGGGCGATCCGTCAGTGCTTAAGAATGAGGTGTTACAGGGCAGCGCGAAAAATACAACGCTGTTTAAATCTGTGGCGGAGCCGCACCCAAGTTGGCAATCCGCACTCGAAGTCGAGTGGCAGAAACGCTACGGCCAGTAGCCAGCAAACCAATACGAGAGCCAGATGTTTAGAGCGACGTATTTCATTGTTTTACTGATCTGCATCATGCCCATTATGCCCGGCATATTGGGTGTGATGCTCTCTTCTTTGGGGTATATGCCGGTCATCGGCTTTGACCAAATCACATTAGCCGCGTATGACACTGTGTTGCAATGGCCGGGAGTGGGACGCGCCATCGGCAGTACCCTGACCAGCGCACTGGTGAGTACCTATCTTGCCTGCGCCATCACCTTTGCCATCTTACAAAGTTTGTGGATGAACAAGCATTGGCGCAAGGTAGAGTTGCTGCTCTCCCCCTTATTGGCGATGCCCCACGTCGCGTTTGCCATTGGCTTTGCCTTTCTCTTCTCACCGACCGGCTTGCTGGCACGATGGGCGAATCAATGGTTGATGATGGGCAGTGATACGCACAATGCAGCATGGTTGATCCATGACCCTTACGCCGCAGGCCTGACGATAGCTCTCGCACTCAAAGAGGTGCCCTTCTTACTATTAATGAGTATCCCGGTACTTGGCCAGCTTAACCTCCCTAAGCTCGCCCAGGTGTCTCATTCGCTCGGATATTCGTGCGCACAAATGTGGTGGAAAGTGGTGCTACCACAATGGCTGAGAAAAATGCGCTTCCCTCTGTTTGCCGTGATCGCCTACGGCGTATCCGTGGTCGATTTAAGCCTGATTTTGGGACCCACCAACCCGCCCACCTTTGCAGTGATGATTTGGCAGTGGTTTAACGATCCTGATCTCAACGTCTTACCTCGCGCCGCTGCAGGCGCCGTTACCCTGTTTGCCATCGCATCAAGTTTGCTGCTTGCTGTGGTCGTGATTGAAAAAGCAATCACGCAATTCTGGTCAAGCTGGCAATATTCTGGCCGCGCCGGATTGGCTTTACCTGGCAAATCTGTGTTCACTCTAAGTGCACTGCTTGCCGCGTCAATGCTGCCCATCATGCTGGTGTGGAGCGTCGCACAGCGTTGGCGTTTTCCGGACTTATTGCCCACTTCTTGGAGTGGCAGATTTTGGCACAATGAGTGGCAGAACGTGTTACCAACCATCAGCGACAGCTTACTGCTGGCGCTTATCGCGACCACCATTGCCCTAATTGCTGCCTTGGTATGCCATGAGTACCGACTGCGATCGCGTTTGCATGTACCTGGATTTGTCATCGCCTTGCCCATGTTGATCCCACAGCTCTCTATCTTGTTCGGCTTACAAGTGGTCACACTATCTATCAACAGTGATCTCTACTGGGTATGGACAGTCTGGGCACACGTGTTCTTTGCGTTTCCTTTTGTCTACCTCGCCCTCGATGGGCCTTGGCGAAGTTACAATCTCAACTATACCAAGGCAGCGTTGTCACTCGGCAAATCGCCACTGAGCGTCTTTTTCACCATCAAGGCGCGACTGCTGTTTCCTGCAATCTGTTACGCTTGGGCGGTGGGGGCCAGTGTCAGCCTCGCCCAGTATTTACCGACCTTGATGCTCGGCGCAGGTAGAATCGCGACGATCACCACCGAAGCTGTGGCACTTTCCAGTGGCTTTGATCGCCGTGTCACCGCCATTTACGCAATCTGGCAAGCCTTGCTCCCCTTTGTCTTTTTTAGTGGTGCCTTGCTGTTGAGCCGCGCTGTCACCCGGAGAACAACGCGCCGAGTATCAGAAAGCGCCGTAAGCGCCACTCTCACATCCAATGCTGTAAAGGAAGATTCCACTCATGACGCTATATCTCAAAAACCTCGCCATCCATAATCGACAAGGAGAGGCACTACTGCATACCCTTGATTTAACGATAGAAAATGGTGAAGTCGTCTGTGTCATGGGCCCTAGCGGCTGTGGAAAGTCGACGCTACTGAATTTGATTGCAGGTCACCTCAGTGATGACTTTCAAGCACAAGGAGAGATCATTCTTGATGATCGTGAGCTCAATCAGGTCGAGGCCCACCAGCGAGAAGTAGGGATTTTATTTCAAGATGATCTCTTGTTTCCTCACCTAAATGTTTGGCAAAACCTTGCCTTTGCTCTGCCCAATCAAATTAAAGGTCAGCAGCGTAAAAAAGACGCACTGCAAGCCCTTCAGAGTGTCGGCTTGGACGCGTTAGCGAACCAATATCCTGAGCATATTTCTGGTGGTCAGCGTGCTCGTGTCAGCCTGATCCGCATGTTGCTGGCTAAGCCTAAATTGGCGCTACTTGATGAGCCGTTTAGCAAACTCGATCAACAACTTAGAGTCCAGTTTCGTGACTGGGTGTTTTCACAGCTAAGCAAAGCGCACATCCCTACCCTACTGGTCACCCACGATGAACAAGATGTGCCGCCCGAGGGACGTATTTTGCATTGGCGTTGGGGGAAATAATCATGCTCGATAAAGTGAGTATTCGCGTGATACGTGCACCGCTAACCCTAGCGGCTAAGGGATTGGATAAGCTTGGTGTGACGGCCAACCAAACCACACTATGTGGATTTTTGCTTGGCGTTTTGGCTTTGCCAGCGCTGATCGTTTCTCGCTACGATGTGGCGCTGTTTTTCATCGTCGTCAATCGACTCTGTGATGGCTTAGATGGCGCGCTGGCACGTAGACAAGGGATCACCGATGCGGGTGGATTTTTAGATATCAGCCTCGATTTTCTGTTCTACTCTTTAGTGCCATTTGGTTTTGTATTGGCCAACCCAGAGCAGAACGCCGTTGCGGGAGCCTTTTTGATTTTCTCATTCATCGGCACCGGCTCAAGTTTTCTCGCCTTCGCAGTTTTGGCAAGTAAACGAGGTATTGAGAACCCGATCTACTCTCACAAGTCGCTCTACTACATGAGTGGGTTAACGGAGGGTACAGAGACCATCGCCTGTTTTATTCTGTTCTGCCTATTACCTGAACACTTTGCCCTGATAGCCTATGTGTTTGGCGCAGCATGCTGGTTTACCACCTTCACACGGATTTATTCTGGCTTCCATACACTGAAATCAGCGCCATAAAGCAGGCATCTTGAAGTCATCCACTTACTGCCAACCCTCGCTGAAAATCAGGCTTCAACATCCGCTCTATAACTCTATTGTTCGATGACTGGGGGTTAGCGAAAACGCAGTACTTTCAGCGCAGCCTCATCGTCGACATCGGCAAATTCAGGCGGGTTCGCTAGGCGCTCAACAAACGATAGTTGCGGCGCCTCACTTTGCATACCATCAATAAGGAATTGGCTTGTGACTTGCGGTGAGTTGACACACGCCAGCACCTCACCGTCTTGCGCCAATAAATCGGGCAAGCGACGCAAAATCTTTTGGTAATCTTTCGTCAGTGCGAAACTGCCTTTTTGAAACGAGGGTGGATCGATAATCACTAAATCATACGGACCACTTTTCTTGATTTTTCCCCACGATTTGAAGATGTCATGGGCCAAGAACTTCACTTGATTGAGATTGTGGCCATTGAGTCTGTGGTTATCTCGCCCCTTGCTCAATGACGCCTTGGCCATATCGACGTTGACCACTTGATCGGCGCCGCCTTCTATCGCGGCGACGGAGAAGCCACAGGTGTAAGCAAACAGGTTAAGCACGTTTTTATGGCGCGCGTTCGCTTTGACCCAATCTCGGCCAAAGCGCATATCGAGAAACAACCCGAAGTTTTGATTTCGACCAATATCGAGCTGATACTTCAGTCCAGATTCCACCACCACAGGGTGACGGTCTAACTCACCGAACAACACTTCCGTAGGCGCACCTTCACTGTATCGGTGTTGAATCACCACTGAACGCCCGCATTTTTCACGCCAAATATCGCGCTCGGTCATGGCGATAAGCGCCGCTTTAAGTGCCTGCAAACTCTCGTCGCTGACAGGTTTAAACAGGTTCACCATCAACTGACCATTGACCCAATCACAGGTGATTTGCTCTAGCCCTTCATACTGACGTCCGCGACCGTGAAATAGACGTCGAACTTCATCGCTCGCTTCTGACAACGCATGGGTCAACTGTGTGATCAATGATTCAATGGGCAGTAATTGCATAGGTCGTTATCCGTTATTTGATTTGCCGTTATTTAATGGTTGGCCAGTTGAGTGTCCAAGGCGTCAACCAAGCGTCGATACTTTGTGATACTGGTGCCTCACGCCATTTATTCCCCAGCGTCTCGTACTCGCGTGGGTCACAGACAAACTGGTAGCGCTCACCTTGATAGTCAAAGCCGAGCGCAAACGCGTGTAAATAGCCTCTATCGGCTTTAGAGCTGGCATTATAGATTGGATCACCCACAATGGCCGAGCCAATAGATTTTAGCGCTACCCGAATCTGATGAGTTTTTCCAGTATGTGGCTTACACAAAAACAGACGCTCGCCAGGCATCGCCGCGGCAGAGAAAAACTGTGTCAGCGCAGGGTTACACTGTGTATTGATTAACTTCCAACTTGCTCGGCGCGATCGCGCCATATCACCACTGATCAATCCCTGTTTCTTTTTTGGTTTTTTGCTGCCGATTGCCAGATAAAACTTACTCACCGTTCGTTTCGCAAACAGCGCTGATAGCTCACTCGCGGCCTGACTGTTTCTACCTAGAAGCAATAACCCGGAGGTCATCTTGTCAAGGCGATGGATAAGATAGAGTTTGTCATCCCCCGAGATACTCGCGATAGCTTGCAGAAGCAGCGTATCACCGTCGTCTTTGTGTACAGAGACACCGGGGTGTTTGTTGATGATAAGAAAGTCTGGGTGAGTGTGTAGAATATCAAACATAGATGGGCCTTTACTTGGAAAGGCGAGTATACCGATTTGAGGCGAAAGCGAAATAGCAAAAAACCTCCCAGAGGGAGGTTTTTGTTTATCAGGTCAACGCTTAGCGATTACAACTTCTTAGAGAAGATACCCGCCAATACGATGATACCGATACCCAGCAGCATGATTTCGCCTTTACCGCTATCAAAGCCAGATTTGATACCCATGAAGGCAACAATCGCGATAGCAACAGGGATAACGAATTTCACTAGGTTGTACCATAGACCGAAGAGTGGGAAAGACACTTCACCATCGTTGGTGATTTCTTTCTTCAGATCGTCACGGTTCAGTCTCCAGCCTGCGAAGATACAGATCAACATACCACCTACTGCTAGGAAGATTTTATCCGTTAGTAGATCGAAGATATCGAACGCACCAGTATCAAACAGTGTAGGACCAACGCCACCAAGAGAAAGCGATGCGATGATACATAGTGTCGCCATTACAGCGCCTGAACCAATTACCGCTGTTGAACGCTTCAGACCTTTTTCATCGATAAGGTAAGACACAACCACTTCAAGTAGAGAAACGGAAGAAGTCAAAGCCGCCACTGTTAGACCAATGAAGAACGCCAAAGCAAGCAATAGACCTACGACACCACCCATTTCAGCAAACAGTTGAGGTACAACGACAAATACTAGACCTGGGCCCGCTGCTGGCTCCATACCGAAAGCGAACATTGCTGGGAACATGGCGATACCGGCAAGGATAGCAACACCGGTGTCCATCGCAGTAACGATAGCCGTGTTCTGTACTAGATTCTCTTTCTTCTTCAAATAAGAGCCGTACGTCAGCATTGCACCCATACCCAAGCTGAGCGAGAAGAACGCTTGACCTAGTGCGGCAAGTACTACGTTGCTGTCAACTTTCGAGAAATCAGGGCTAAATAGGAACTCCAGACCCGCTGTCGCACCTGGTAGCATAAGACCACGTACCGAAACCACGATGAGGATTAAGAAAAGCAACGGCATAAGAATTTTGCCTGCTTTTTCGATACCACCAGAGATACCTTTGATAACGATCATGATGTTTAGGAAAAGGTAAACCGCCATCCAAAGGAGAGGCTGAACAGGATCAGAGATGAAACCACCAAAGCTGCTGCCAATCGCGTCCGGTGTGCTCAGTAGACCACCACCGACTTTAAACACGTACGCTAACGCCCAACCACCAACGACTGGGTAGAAGCCCATGATCAATAGACCACTGAACACACCCAATACGCCGGTAAAGGCCCAGCGACGGTCCGTTGACTTGAACGCGCCAACCGCAGAAAGACCAGTCTTACGACCGATCGCAAATTCTGTCAGCATGACGCTGAAACCGATAACAATAACGAACACTAGGTAAATCGCAACGAACGCGCCGCCGCCGCTTTCCCCAGCAGTATAAGGAAACTTCCAGATGTTACCCAAACCAACAGCAGAACCTGCTGCGGCCATGATGAAGCCTAATTTAGACCCCCACGTATCACGGGCTGATGAACTTGATGTAGCCACGGTTACTCCATTAAAACTTGATTGATGTTGTGTATGCTTCTGTTAGGCGTCTTTAAAAGTTATGTGTATATTATTTTTTACACTTTTAAGAATTTTGAGTGACGCTAACGTTGTGGTAAGTAAACCAGTTTACCAGTAAAATTGGAAGCCCTGCCAAGTACAAATTACCAACATATTTGTAACCTGCGCAGTTAAATGCTGCTTTTTTGACCTAGCGCGCATGCTTGTGTCTTCGTTTTACAATTCTCTAACACAATCGTTCTGTTTCGCTATACGAAACCAGTCTGGTATATAGCCCGTTTTCTACCGTATTACACATTCATAAATGTTATGCATTTGTATCCATTGCAAACTTTCAAACGCTTGTTGGAAAACGGGGCTCGAAGTAAGATGGACAAGCTATTGCAGTCTTAGGTTAATTGATGGATAAATTTTACCAGTTCCTCACCCTCGCGGGGATCGTACTCTATTGGATACTTGTTGCTGGCGTCACGCTTCGTGTCGTCCATAAGCGGCGCGCTGTCAGCGTGTCGTTAGCGTGGTTGATGATCATTTATATTCTTCCCGTGGTGGGCGTTGGGTGCTATTTCTTATTTGGCGAACTTAACTTAGGTAGAAAACGCGCCGAACGGGCGAAAGAGATGCTCGCTCCCTTTGCAACTTGGTTCTCAAAACTCAATGATTGCCATGCACACTCCCCTGAGATGTTTGGCCGCCACATCACCCGCATTGACGAACTGTGCAATAATCGCCTCGGTTTGCCCGCCTTATCAGGCAACTCATTATCTCTGCAGAGTTCACCCAATGAGATATTGCGCTCCATCATAGAGGATATCGAACACGCTCAATCGAGCATTCGAATGGTGTTTTACATCTGGCACCCCGGTGGGCTCGCCGACTCTGTCGCCTCTGCCCTTATTCGCGCGGCAAAGCGAGGCGTCGATGTCAAAGTGTTGCTCGATTCTGCAGGCAGCCCGCGCTTTTTTAGCAGTGATTGGCACACCATGTTGAAACAAGCGGGCGTCGAGGTGGTTCAGGCGCTCGAAGTGAGCCCGTGGCGTATTTTTCTGCGTCGCCTCGATTTGCGCCAACATCGCAAGATCATCGTTATTGATGAAAAAGTGGCGTATACCGGTTCGATGAATCTGGTCGATCCTGCCCATTTCAAACAAGATTCCGGTGTCGGTCAGTGGATCGACATCATGATCCGCATCACTGGCCCCACCGTCAATGTCCTCTCTGCCATCCATTGCTGGGATTGGGAAGTGGAAACCGGCCAGCGCAGCTTACCCTCCATTCCAGAATGCCGAATAGATGACAGGCAGACCCAGCACCCTGTGCAAGTGGTCCCTTCTGGTCCCGGGATGCCTGAGCATTTGATCTCCCAAGTTTTAACCTTGGCGATCAATCAAGCCAACCAATCCGTGCGCATTACGACGCCTTACTTCGTCCCGAGCGCCGATTTGTTGGAAACCTTGAAAATGACCGCTCAGCGAGGCGTCAAAGTAGAACTCATCATTCCACACAAAAATGACTCACTGATGGTGCAGTGGGCGTCACGCGGTTTCTACGCTGAATTGATGCAAGCGGGTGTGGAGATTTTTGAGTTCTATGGCGGGTTATTGCACACCAAATCGGTCGTGATTGATGAGCAATTCTGTTTGGTTGGCACCGTCAATATGGACATGCGCAGCTTATGGCTTAACTTCGAGTTGACCCTCGCCATCGATGACGTGGCGTTTACTAAAGAGATGTATTGGTTACAGCAAAGCTACATCGAGAGTGCCTATAAGGTGGAGTTAGAGCAGTGGAACGAGCGCTCTCTCTATTCCCGCTTCCTAGAGCGTGTCTTCTACTTATTTAACCCACTGTTATAAGGCTTGATCATTGCCGCTCGCCATGTTTTAAATAGAGGTTCGTTTCATTGGCAACGCAGCAAAGACAAGGACTTAAGATGTCAGAGGGCAAACAAACAAAATTCGTCACCGCAGGTCGTGACAAAAAATGGACCAACGGCGTGGTCAACCCACCCGTGCAACGCGCCTCAACCGTGGTGTTCGACACCGTTGCGGAAAAACATCACGCCATGGTCAACCGCGCGAACAAAACCCTCTTCTATGGTCGTCGTGGTACTCACACCCATTTTGCCTTTCAAGATGCGATGGTTGAGATTGAAGGTGGCGCAGGGTGTGCGCTGTTCCCCTGTGGTACGGCCGCCATCTCCAACGCGATCCTCTCTTTTGTCGAGACTGGCGATCATATTCTTATGGTGGATACCTGTTACGAACCGACACGTGATTTCTGTAACACCATCATGAAGAAGATGGGCGTCTCGACGACCTACTTTGACCCTATGATCGGCGAAGAGATCGAATCACTTATCCAACCTAACACCAAAGTGCTGTTTCTCGAGTCTCCAGGCTCAATCACCATGGAAGTGCAGGATGTCCCGACTCTCGCCGAAATTGCGCATAAACACGATATCATTGTGATGCTCGACAACACTTGGTCAGCGGGCGTCCACTTCTCACCGTTTGAACATGGGGTCGACATTTCGATTCAGGCGGCAACCAAATACATCGTTGGTCACTCGGACGTCATGCTAGGTACCGCGGTGGCAAATGAAAAGCACTGGGATCAGTTACGTGAGCAAAGCTATTTGATGGGGCAATGTGTCTCGCCGGATGATGCGTATCTGGGTCTGCGCGGCATTCGCACGCTGGATGTGAGACTAAAACAGCATGCGCAGAACAGTCTGAAAGTCGCCCAGTGGCTGGCCAATCGTCCAGAAGTGGATCACGTTCGCCACCCTGCGCTCGATACCTGTCCGGGTCATGAGTTTTTTGCCCGTGACTTTACCGGCGGCAACGGGTTGTTTTCCTTTGTACTCAAAACCAGTTACCCAAGAGCCACCACCGCCCTACTCGATGGAATGACGCATTTCAGTATGGGCTACTCATGGGGTGGATTTGAAAGTTTGATTTTAGCCAACGAGCCAAAGAGTTTTAACAGTTTACGCACGGTAGCCAACCCGAACTTCACTGGCACCTTGATTCGTGTCCACATTGGTCTTGAAGACGTTGACGATCTGTTGGCCGATCTGGAGGCGGGTTTTCAGCGCTACAATGCTCTCATTGCCGAAAAAGCGGCTCAGTGACAAATACCAAACAGCCAATATGACAAAAGCGCCACGAAGGCGCTTTTGTTTTATGGATGATGCAGCGAGAGTGATTCACTAAGAGTGTCATCCTTGGTAATACATACAAATACGATTGCCATCGACTTCACGAATCGTGAAAGGCAGCTCGTAAATATCACTTAATACCGACTCTTGAATCACTTCCTGCGTTGGGCCGCTTTTCACCACATGCCCCTTTTTCATCGCAATAATGTTATCCGAATAGCAGGAAGCGAAATTGATATCGTGAATCACAATCACAATCGCTTTGTTATTTTTATGCGCGAGACGCTTCAATGACTGCATCATATCGACCGAGTGTTTGATGTCGAGGTTGTTCAGTGGCTCGTCTAAAAATACGTAGTCGGTATCTTGAGCGACGACCATAGCGATGAACGCCATCTGGCGTTGCCCGCCTGACAACTGATCGATAAAACGATCTTGAATATCAGTGATCTCCAATTGCGCCAACGCATCGTCAATGACCGACTGATCCGCTTTGGTCAAGCGTCCTTGTGAGTAGGGGAAACGGCCAAAGGCGACCAACTCACGCACCGTAAATCGCATATTAATGTTGTTGGATTGGCGCAGCACTGCAAGATGCTTAGCAAGCTCCTGGGTTTCCCATTGATTGAGTGGCTTGTCGCCAATCACAACCGTTCCAGCATCACTGTCCGTCAAGCGGCTCGCCATAGCAAGCAGCGTACTTTTTCCCGCCCCATTTGGGCCGATAATGCTCGTCACCTCCCCGAGAGGGAACAAAGCGTCAGCATTATTGACCACATACTGTTCGTCGTATTGTTTACTTAATCCACGGATGGTAATCATTTTGCTCGCCTTAACTGAGTTTTTCTCTGCTCAACAACATTAAGAAATAGGCACCACCGACAAAGTTGATGATGACACTAATCGTGGTTTGAAAATCTAATAGGTTCTCAACCATCCACTGCCCACCTACCAACATGACAATCGACAGCAAACTGGCACCAACCAGTAACACTCGATGCTGATAGGCGCGAAACAACTCGCGCGTCAGTGCCACCACTATCAGACCAAAAAACAGCACCGGACCGACCAACACTGTGGAAATGGAAACCAAAATGGTGATGGCAAACATCACCCTCATCGTCAGCTTTTGGGTATCGACACCGAGACTTTTCGCGTTCGCCTCTCCAAGCCAAAAAACGTCCAACTGTGGAGAGAGATAAAAGAGGTACGCCGCGCTCAAAGAGAGAGGCAACAGACTCCAGTAGACCAAGTCACCGTTGATGTTATTGAAACTCGCGAACATAGACCCCTGAATCATGATAAATTCATCGGGATCGACAATCATAGTGAAGAAGCCGGTGACGCTGCTAAATAGACTGCTCAACACCACGCCAATCAGCAGCAAGGTAAACAGGTTTCGCTGCGCCTTTTTGAAGTAAAAGCCAAACAGCGTCATGGCGAGCAACAACATAATCGACGTGGAGAGCAAAAAGTTGATGCCGCTGTTCACCACCCACACACTCATACTGCCCAACGTCACCACCAGCAAGACCTGAATCATCACATACAGCGAGTCGAAGCCGAGAATACTGGGGGTGAGGATTCGATTGTTGGTGATGGTCTGAAACACCAAAGACGAGGAGGCAATCGCCACCGCCGCAATCACAATCGCCAGCACTTTAGGGATGCGACGCGACAAGAAAAACTGATAGTTGTCGACGGTCAGCCCTTTCCCCAAAAAGTAACCGATAAACAGCAGTGACAAGACCGTCAGCAACGCCATTTTTACGCCATTACGCATTGCTCTTATCCCTTAGAATCAGTGTCACGAAAATGGCTCCGCCTAGGATGCTGATGATCATAGAAATCGGTACCTCATAAGGGAAAATGATCACTCGTCCTAGCACATCACAGATCAGCACAAGCAACACCCCCCAATACGCTGTCCAGGGGAGATTGCGGCGCATGTTATCGCCCATAAACAGTGACACCACATTCGGTACAATCAAACCTAGAAAGGGAATCACACCGACGATCATCACCACAGAAGAGGACAACACCGCCACCAGCAGTACGCCCACAGTGACGATTCGTTGATAGTTGAGACCGATATTTCTCGCAAAGCTCTCCCCAATGCTCGCCGCGCTAAACCGACTCGCGTAGAGGTAGGCCAAGATCGACGTCGGGACAGCAAGATAGAGCACTTCATAATTGCCTTTGAGAACGGACGCGAAATTGGCCACTGTCCATGAGCCTAGGGTTTGCACCAAATCGTATTTGTAAGCAATAAAAGTTGTCATTGAGGAGACGACATTGCCGTACATGATCCCAATCAATGGCACCAGCATAGCGTTCTTAAATTTCAGCTTTTGAATAAAACGGACAAAGATCAGCGTTCCAAGCAGAGCAAAACTCATAATGATGGTGAGATGCAGCCAGCTTTGCGCCTCGGAGAACAGCACTAGTCCGATAATGTAGCCGAGCATAGCGCAGTCAACTGTCCCCGTGGTCGACGGGGCAGCAAAGCGGTTTTGAACAATCTGCTGCATGATCAAACCCGCCACACTAAGCCCTGCGCCCGCAAGCCCTATCGCCAACAGCCTTGGCAGCCGACTGGTCACAATGATGTCGAGCGTGTGACTGTCACCAACCATCAGAGACGACAAATTGATCGTCGCCACACCCACAAATAAAGAAGCAATACTCAGTGTGCACAAACCAAGTATTGCGAAGATAATTTTGTTATTCATTACATAAGGTAGACGGATGGCCGACACCATCCGTCGCTGTCTCAATGATAAAATTTAAACGTCAGAGGCTCAGTGGAACACTTTTTCGACGTCGGCCACCATGGTTTGCGTTGAGTGGTATCCCCCTGCGGTCAAGTACCACGCAGCAGGGTCCAAAAACACTATGCGGTCGTGCTGGGCGGCCGGTGTGTTGTTGACCAAAGCATTATCAAACAGCTGTTTAGAGACATTATTGCCCGCGCCAATCGCCTGTTGTCTATCAAGGATAAACATTACATCCGGTTTGGCGTCAGCGATGTATTCAAAGGAGATCAAGTTGCCGTGTGTCGCAGCGACGGTCTCGACATTTTTGCTTTCGTTGGTATGGAAACCAAACTCGTCATACACAATCGAGAAACGACTTTGACGACCAAACATAGAAATGCGATTGCCATTGTTCATCACGGTCAACGCGCTGAACTCACCAGACTGTGCTTTCTTCGCGACGGCATCAAACTGCGCTTGCACGTCTGCGATCATCTGCTCAACACGCTCGGATTGACCAAACACATCCCCCATCACACGCCAGTGATGCTGCGTCGTTGTCCAGTAATCCGCACTGTCAATTTGGTACATATAGGTCGGCGCGATGTCAGACAAAGCAGAGTACATTTCCGCTTGGCGCCCTTCAGCAATGATCAAATCCGGTTTCGCCATGTAAATGGCTTCAAAATTTGGTTCTTTCAAACTGCCCAGCGACGCATATTGCTCCGCTTGGTATTGACTAAGGTGCTCTGGGATCAGTTGCTTCACCACACCCACCACTTCAACATTCAACTCATCGAGCAAATCCAATGCGCCGTAACTAAGCACCACCACGCGTTTGGGCTGACCTTCAATCTCAATGCTACCCAAATTGTGTTCGATTGTTTTCGCACTTGCCCATGTACTTGCCAGCGCAACTGCACAACCCAATACGATGTTCCAAGAAAATACCATGTTTAAAGAAAAAGCCTTAAGCCTTGCCATACGGAGGTTCCACCTTTACCTAACCACACTCAATGACAGGATGTATCACTGAGGATTCACGACATCACCACGTTTAAGGTGTTGTTCCATATTCAGATATTGAATCATTCTTCTCACCAATAGTTGGCAGCTAAATGGTCATATCGCAAATAGTAACAAGAATGATTCTTGATTATGGTTGAGAATATCAGCTAATATCAATCCGTCAATAGGATAGTTTCCATACTGGTTATGCAGAAAATGAATTTAGATAAGGTTGACTTAAACTTGAGGGTGATTTTGAAACACCTGCTGGAGGAAAAACACGTCTCCAATACCGCACTGACCCTCCATATGAGCCAACCCAGCGTCAGCGCGCATTGAACAATATGACGATTTGGACATGACGCAGCGCGGTTATAGCGTCGACCCTCGCTCTTGGTACGTGGGACTGACGGCCAACTTCTGATCCCTTGAGTGATCGTTTTGTGTGATTGTTGCTAGCTCGAATTGCACACCAAAGTTTCATCTTGCGGAGCAACAAACGAAACGTTAAAAGTATACCGATACGATAAAGGGGCTCGATAGCCCCTTTGCTTATTTACGTTACTCAGTTCACTTTTGTACGTTACTGAGTTCACTTGGCTTATGCCTGTTGAATCGTGGTTTTCTCTCGGCAGAAACAGTCCAAATCATGATCGAAGACTACCCCAACCGCTTGCAAATACGCATAAAGCGTCGTACTTCCCAAGAACTTAAATCCACGCTTTTTCATCTCTTTAGACAGTTGATCAGACAATGGCGTGGTGGCCACAGGGAGACGCTCTTCACTGCGATTATCGACGGGCACCCCTTGGACGTATCCCCAAATAAACGCACTGAATGAGCCAAACTCCTTTTGCACCTCAAGAAAGCGCTGAGCGTTGTTAATTGCTGCTTCAATTTTCGGCTGGTGGCGGATAATGCTGGCGTCTTGCATCAGTTCTTCAACCTTTTTGGCATCAAACTGTGCGACCTTCTGCGGGTCAAAGCCAGCAAACGCACGGCGATAACCCTCGCGACGCTTTAAGATGGTGTACCAACTCAACCCTGCCTGCGCGGACTCGAGGATTAAAAATTCAAACAACACCTTATCATCATGGACAGGCACGCCCCATTCATTGTCATGATAAGCCACGTAATCTGGCTTTGATTCATCCACCCAACGGCACCGTTGCATGCGCTCTCCTTTTTTTGGTTGTTACAACTGCGAGTTACTGAGTCGCCTCTTGCATACCCAGTGCTGAAGGGTCACTTGGCTCTCGACCATTCGGCACACGTACTGAGTGGAATAGGCGATACAACACGGGTACCACAATCAACGTCAGCACGGTGGCAAACCCAAGACCAAACATAATGGTCACGGCCATCGGTTTAAAGAAGATGTCCGGTAGCAGCGGTATCATACCTAAAATGGTAGTAATCGCCGCCATACACACCGGACGTACACGACTCAGCGCCGCATCCACCACGGCGACGTAGGGATCTTTACCCAGTTTCATCTCTATCTCGATCTGATCCAGCAGCACAATGCCGTTTTTCAATACCATGCCAGACAGACTCAAAAAGCCGAGTAGCGCCATGAAACCAAACGGTGTATCCAGCAGCAACAGGCCACTGGTGACGCCAATCAGGGCCAATGGCACGGTACACCAGACGATGATCGGCTCTTTGATGGAGTTGAACAAGAACACAGTGATCAAGAACATGAACAAATAGCCCATCGGCATCGTAGTAAATAGAGATGCTTGCGCATCGGCGGATGACTCATACTCCCCGCCCCATTCGAGCGAATACCCCGGCGGGAACTCGAGCGCTTCTATCTTGGTTTGTAAGCGACTTTGCAGAGTGGCCGCTGTTTCTTCGCCGAGCAAGTCTGGGTCAGCCATGACGGTCAACATACGTTTGCGGTTTTTACGCACAATAATCGGGTCTTCCCAGCGCATGTCATAACCAAGCGTGACTTGCTGCAAAGGAATAAATTCGCTCAGTGCTGGGCTCCATATCTTCATCCCTTCGATGTTGCGAATATCCACCCGCTCTTCCTCGGGCAGTCTTGCGACAATTGGCATCAAGGTAGTCCCATCTCGGTACACACCGATGGAGAGCCCAGAGAACGACATCGAGAGAAAATCGTCAACATCGGATTTTGTGATGCCGTAACGTCGCGCTTGGCTTTCGTTAAACTTGGGCTCTAAAACCTTAGTGCGCTCACGCCAGTCATGACGGATGTTGGTCGCGCCAGGATCGTCACGCATGATGGCCTGCACCTCTGCGGCGAGCGAACGCAGCACCGTTGGGTCGGAGCCAATCAGACGCGCCTCAATTTTTGCGCCTCCGCCTGGGCCAAGCTCAATCTTTTTCAGCTTGTAATTGACTTCTGGAAATTGCTGCTCAACGTGGGCGCGAAATTTCACCATCAGGGCATCCAAAGATTCATAGCTGGTGACTCGCGTGGTGATCTCCCCATAAGCCGCGTAGCTTTTCTCCGGAGCATACGTGAGCATAAAGCGCTGCAAGCCTTTTCCGGCGGTCGTGGTGACATGCTCGACGCCATCTTGTTGAGTGATCCAACTCTCTAACGCTTTGAGCTTAGTGTTGGTCGCGCGAATGTCCGTCCCTTCAGGCAACCAAATATCCGCCTGAAACATGGGCGTGGTCGATGAAGGGAAAAACGCCTGCTTAACAAAGCCAAAGCCATACACACTGGCGGCCAACCCCACAACCAAGACGATGACGGTAAGCCAAGCTTGACGCATACACAGCTGCAAAAAGCGTCGATAGACGACAAAGATAATCCCATTGTAGGGATCGGCATCCTCACTGCCCGCGGCGTTTTTTTGCCCTTTAAAGAAGATGTCAGCAAAAAACGGCGTGATCGAAATCGCGGTAAACCAACTGAGCATTAACGAGATAAGCAACACGGTAAACAAGGTACCGCAATACTCACCGGTCGAGTCTTCAGACAGCCCAATAGGCGCAAACGCAGTAACCGCAATCACCGTCGCACCGAGCAGCGGCCATTTGGTTTGCGTGACGATATCCGTCGCGGCTTGCAGGCGGGTGCGCCCTTTTTGCGTGCCAATCAGTATCCCTTCCACCACCACAATCGCGTTGTCCACCAGCATACCAAGTGCGATAACTAGGGCGCCAAGCGAGATGCGCTGCAAATCGATCGCAAAGTACTTCATAAAAATAAAGGTACCTAACACGGTCAGCAGCAATATAAGACCAATCAAGAGCCCGGAGCGTAAGCCCATGAAAAACAGTAGCACCACAATCACAATCGCGACCGCTTGGCCCAAGCTGACCACAAAGCCACTCACTGACTTGTCAACTTCCTTCGGCTGGCTGTAGATTTCTGCAATCTCGACGCCTACAGGCTGCTGATATTTCAGCTCAGCCAAACGGCGATCAAAACGCAGCCCCACTTCGACCACGTTCACCCCTTGCGCGAAAGAGACGCCGAGGTTGAGCGCCAAATGGCCGTTAAAGGTAATAATGTTGCTTGGGACTTCGATGTATCCGCGCGTAATCTCGGCGACGTCCCGTAGATAGATAAGCCCTTGTGCGCCCGATTCGGTCAAAATCAAGTCGCCCAACTGGTCGACATTTTGAAACTCACCCGTCGGCTGAATGCGAATGTATTCGCTGCCAATGCGCACCGCACCGGCATCCGAGACCACATTTTGTGTCGAAAGCAAATTAAACACCGTGCTCGGTGATAACCCGAGGCTACTGAGGCGCTTCATGGAAATTTCGATAAAGACTTGCTCTTGTTGCTGACCACTCACCGAGACTTTGCTGACACCGTCTATCAGTTCCAGCTCTCGACGCAGATAGTCGACGTAATCAAGCAGCTCTTTGTAACTGTACCCATCTCCGGTGACGGCGAGCAAAATGCCATACACATCACCAAAGTCATCAATCACTTGTGGATCATTTACCCCAGGTGGCAGCGAGCCTTTGAGGTCGTTGACTTTACGGCGCAACTCGTCCCAAATTTGCGGCAGATCATCCGGCCCGTAGTTGTTTTTCATGGTGACGGTGATCTGCGATAAACCTCGACTGGAAATTGAGTTCACTTCATCGACATAGGTCAGTTGCTGAATCGCCTTTTCTAGTGGGTAAGTTACCTCTTCTTCCACTTGCTGCGGTGTGGCACCGGGATAGGAAGTGACGACCATAGCATCTTTGATGGTAAAGGCAGGGTCTTCCAAACGGCCCAAACCAAAGAACGCCGCCGCTCCACCAATCAAAAAGATCAGTGAAATCATCCAACTGATGACTCGATTACGAATAAAGTACGCGGCGATGCCTGTAATGTCGTCGTCTGCGCGTGGCGTTTGATTAGAGTTCGTCATGCTGCGCCTCCTTGGCGATGACTTCAACTTGCATTCCCTGTGTCAATTTCCCGAGCCCTGCGATTACGACTTGTTGACCCGCTTCCAGGCCCTCAAGAATCTGCACCGATGTTTTGGTCGCCTTGCCGGTCACCACGGCTTGCTTGCTAACCGTGCCGTCATCGTCTAGACGCCAGATGAAGGTTTCGCTGCGCGCCAGTGCGTCGCCATCGGCATTAAATATCGCTTCAATCGGTACTTGTACCCCTGCTGATAAATTCAAGCCTGCGTTTTCCCCACGTGAGGTCACTTCGACCGCCATGCCGTCCAAAATGTACTCCTCTTCTGGCATGGGCATTGATAAGGTCACGGTGAAAGTGCCCGTTGAGGGATCGGGCTCAGTGGTGAACGCCTTGATGGTTGCTGAATATTCGTTGCCACTAGGCACACGAACCACCGCATCGATTTTTTCCAGTTTGGCTTGCTCTGGTTGGCGGGCGTAGAGTCTGTCTGGCAATTGAATCACCACTTCGACGTTGTCTAAGCTGTGAATGTTCACCACTTGCTGACCCACTTGAATGTTTTCGAACTGATCCACTGCGACACGTGAAATCACCCCATCGACGGGGGCTAATAATTGGGTAAACGAGAGCCGCAACTTGGCCAGTTGAAGTTCTGCGAGCGCTATTTGGCGGTTGGCGGCAATTTCATCAAACTGAGACTTCGCTAACAGCCCTTTATCCACCAAAGGTTTTGAGCGGCGATATTGACTGTCAACCACGGTGTATTTGGCACTGGCGTTGTCGACATCCAGCTGGTAGTCGGTTGGGTCAAGCACGGCGATGACGTCGCCTTTTGCGACTTTATCCCCTTCTTTCACATTCAATTGGCTAATTTCGCCGGCGACACGAAAACTAAGATGAGCACGCTCAGCCGCATTGGCCACCGCAGGGAAAAAGAGGCTATCACCGCTGAACTCGCTGCCTACGCTCGCCACTTTAACTTTAGGCAAGCCAAAATCCAGGTAGTCCGCTTCTCTTTCACAGCCAAACAATACGCTGGTGCACAGCAAGGCGACCGATGTGGTCCATATTCTGTTCATCACAACCCCCGCTCTTTAATCCATTCACGCACTTTGATACCTGCAGTCATGCTGTTCACCCCAGAGGTGACTATCTGGTCGCCATCACTGAGCCCCGACACCACATAACGGCGCTCATCCAATGTCACTGGTGCTTTTTCCACTAAACCTTGGTCATCGACTCGCCATACATAAGTGACACCGTCTTGTTCAAGCAGCGCTGATTTCGGGATGGTTGTCGCTTCACCGCTGCCAGCGGTGACACTGACAATGCCAGCCATGCCAGGCAAAATCCCGACATCCGTTGGGCGCTCCATAATCATGGTCACTTTGTACGATCCGGTTTTGGGGTCCGCTTCCGTATCTAACTCTTGAAAGCTCAGCGAATATTGGTACTCAGGAAAGGCGTCAAAGGTCATGACGGCTTGGGATTGTGCCCCTCGCGCAAAATGATTGAGCAGATAGTCAGGCAGTTGGAACACCACTTTCATTAATTGATTGGTTTGAATGTTCATCACTGCTTGCTTAGCAGCAACATATTCAAAATTTTCAGCGGGGATCAACGAGATGGTACCATCATAAGGCGCAAGTAAGCGTGTGTAGCCCAAATTCGCGTTGGCTTGATCAAGCTGTGCTTTTGCCGAATTGTGATTGGCTTGCGCTTGGTCGAAATCTTGCTCGGAAACGACTTTATCTTCACGCAGTTTTTTATAGCGGCGATATTGCACGTCAGCCAGTGTGAACTGCGCGTTGGCTTGCTCGGCGAGTAATGCATATTCATCGGGACTTAGGGTAGCTAACACTTGACCACGCGTGACATTTTGCCCCTCACGCACGTCAATGGTTTGCAGCTGCCCAGGCACGCGAAACGCAAGAACGGCGCGATCTCCGGCTTCAGAGACTGCCGGGAATTGACGTTCAAATTGCGTGTTGCCAACCGAGACGGTAAATAATTTCGCCGGACGAGAGTCTGGCTCAGGGACAGGGGCAGGCTCTTTTCCGCAGCCACTAATCAGCGCTGCGCCCACCAAGAGCGTTAAGGAAGTTCGCATAGTCACAGTTCCATTGTTCGCTATTCATCTATTCAATCCAACTATTGATAAAGATAGATGATAGCGATGCGCGCTTCCATAACAGGGATAATAAATTATTATGAAAATTAGGGATTTGGCCGAGTTTTAGACCTTAGTCTCAATGATGAACTTTCACGCGTTGATGATAAAGCGATGAAGTGGGCGCCCCATCACTGTTTGCCACCGCGCCTTTAGAGAGAGCGAAACTCCCGCTCGACACTAAACGTATCTGAGGTGACGTAGGCTTCCATATCTCTGATTTTGCCTTCAAGCTGATCAAACTCTTGCTCAATATTATCGAGTAATGCGCTTGGCGCTTGGCCCTTTTCCCACGGCTTACTCTTGAGTTTATGTCCTTGCTCGCTCTCCATTTCCGCTTGATAACTGGCGGGCATTTTTTCCAACATGAAGCTGAGGGCAACATAGGCTAGCAGCACCAGAAACGAACCGCCCAACAGCGCTGCAGAGATGACCAAAATACGTACTAGCCACACTTCTAATGAGAAGTAGTTGGCCAGCCCAGCACATACGCCCGACAACTTACCGTTGGCAGGATCTCGATACAGTTCACGTTTACTCATAGCGACGTCTCCAGTTTGGTGACTGCTCGTCAAGGATCCGCTCTAAGGTTTCTACTCGTTGCTGCATCGCATCAGCTTTGTTGGATAAGCTTTGCAGGCGCTGGTAATCCTCTTGTGATAAGCCACTGCTGGTTCTTTTTTTGCTGCGATAGTGCAAGAAAAGCCACAAGGGGGCGACAAAAATCAAAAAGACAATTAATGGCCCTGTAACCATAAACGATGACATAAATGACTCCTTTTAGGCGGAGAAGCTGATCGCTTCTCCCTATTGTTGTGGGGCGAATGCTCTGCAGCGAAATGATTTTTCACAGAGGGATTAAGAGGATTTTTTCTCTTCCATCTGCTGCTTAAGTTGCGCGAGTTCTTTCTCAATTTCATCTTGAGCTTGCAACTCAGCAAATTCTTGGTCAAGTGATTTACTCTGGCCCGATTGCGCAAACACATCTGCTTCCGCTTCCAGTTCATCAATCTTACGTGAATATTGCTCAAACTTCGCCATCGCTTCGTTGGTACGGGCCGTGTGCAGATGTTTCTGAACATCGCGACGATTGGAGGCCGCTTGGCTGCGAATCGCCAACGCCTGTTGTTTGGCGCGAGTCTCGGTAATTTTACTCTCTAGCTTACTGATTTCACCGGTCAGCTTCTCGATGGTTTCTTCCACTAAGGTTTGCTCTGTGTGAAGACCTTTGAGTACATCTTGTAATTTCTGTTTCTCAATCAAGGCGGCACGGGCGAGATCCTCGCGCTGCTTAGTTAACGCTAAAGAGGCCTTCTGCTGCCAATCATGCACTTGCTCATCAATGGCTTCCACTTTGCGCGCCAGCTCTTTTTTGTCCGCTATCGCTTTGGCGGAGTTAGTGCGCACTTCGACAAGTGTATCTTCCATCTCTTGGATAATGAGGCGGATCATTTTCTCGGGATCCTCGGCTTTATCAAGCAGAGCACTGATGTTGGAGTTAACGATGTCGGCGAATCTTGAAAAAATACCCATGATGAGGCTCCTTAATGGTTGTCGCTACGAGTGTGAACAATACAAGTGTCGTGCCAATAAATAAGCTCATTTAAAACAATCACTTAGATTTCTCCCCTTGATTGAAAGACACGCATGTGATGAAAATAACCAACATAAGGTAAATTTTACCAACCGCCCATAGGGGCAATTTTGAGTGAGCCGCGACTATGCAACAAAATCTGATTGGTGAGTCACCTGCGTTTCTTGCGGTGCTCGATAAAGTCTCCAAACTGGCTGCGATTGAGCGTCCGGTGTTAATTATCGGCGAGCGAGGGACAGGTAAAGAGCTGATCGCACAGCGCCTGCACTATCTGTCCAAGCGTTGGGACCAACCTTTAATTTCACTTAACTGCGCGGCGCTTAGCGAAGGCTTGATAGATTCCGAGCTATTTGGGCATGAGCAAGGGGCCTTTACCGGCTCCAAAGGGCGTCATCAAGGCCGATTTGAGCGTGCGGAAAATGGCACGCTGTTTCTAGACGAACTGGCCACTGCCCCACAAATGGTGCAAGAAAAGCTGCTGCGCGTCATCGAGTATGGTCACTATGAGCGAGTCGGAGGGCAAAAACCACTGACAGCCAATGTCAGGCTCATCTGCGCCACCAACGCCGATTTACCCACCATGGCGAAAGACGGGCATTTTCGCGCTGACTTGCTCGACAGGCTCGCCTTTGATGTCATTTACCTTCCGCCGTTACGAGTACGTCAACAAGACATCCTATTGCTTGCCCAATACTACGCCATCAAGATGTGCCGTGAATTAGGGCTTAGCTATTTTGCCGGCTTCACCGAGCATGCGGAGTCAGCGCTGCTCGATTACGACTGGCCTGGCAACGTGCGCGAGCTGAAAAATGTCGTCGAACGTGCCGTGTACCTTCATGGCGAGCAAGAAACGCCGATTGATGAGTTGACCTTTAACCCTTTTAAGCCGCAGTGGAGTGAGCCTCTCAAATCCGCTTCTCATGACACTATAGAAAAGGCGTCCAACGCTGTGGGTGCGCCTATGTTTACTTTTCCGATGGATTACAAACGCTGGCAGGAAGAGCAAGACATCGCTCTACTTAACCAAGTGCTGGCAGAAAGCAAATACAACCAGCGAAAAGCCGCACAATTGCTCGGTCTTAGCTATCATCAGCTCAGGGGAATGGTGAGAAAGTATCAATTAAATACGCCAAACCTTGAGTCTTCCGCAGACGATGAGTAAATCGGCTCTTGATCACCCAACACTTGGGTTATCAAGAGGTTTAATGATAAATTACCCTTATCTTTTATGGTAAATCACTCAGATATTGAGGCATAATGACCAATCGCTTTGTGCTTTATCTCAGGCAATCGCTCTTTCTATGAAAGCATTACTACAGTTAACATTCGGTCTCGTTGGCCTCGGTTTGCTTAGCGGCTGCGGAGACGACATCGACCACAGCAAAATCCGCCAAAGTGGCTTCGTCTATTGTGGCCAAGGTGGCCCCGGGACCTTTAACCCGCAACTGGTCGACAGCGGCATCACGTCTGAAGCGCTCAGTCCTCAGATTTTCGATACCTTACTGGTGCTCGACCCAGATACATACGAACCCATACCCAGTCTCGCCACCGCATGGCAGGTGGATGCAAGCGGTACGGAGTACACGTTTACGCTACGTCCCAATATCCAATTTCAAATCACACCGTGGTTTACGCCCTCTAGAGCGCTGAATGCACAAGACGTGGTGTTTAGTTTTAAGCGTATCATTGACCCACAACATCCGTTTCATCACGTCGGGGGCGGTATTTACCCTTGGTTTAACAGCATCGACTTCCCCAATTTAATTGAAGATGTCGTGGCTACCTCAGATGACCAAGTCCGCTTTATTCTTTCTCGTCCGGATAACACATTTTTATCCAACATTGCCACCAGCTACCCGGTGATTCTCTCCAAAGAGTACGCGAGTGAACTGGAAATAAAAGATGAAAAAGCGCGCTTAGATTCCCACCCCGTCGGCACTGGTCCCTTTTATTTGGCAGAGTACCAAGTCAACGACCTCATTCGCCTTAAACGCCATACACGTTACTGGAAACAGCCCGCCTTGATGGAGCAAGTTGTGTTTGACATCTCCCATCGCGGTACTGGCACACTGGCTAAACTGCTGCGTAACGAATGTGATGTACTGAGCTCGCCTCTGTCGAGTCAACTGCCCATCATTCGCGAGCAAGATAACATTGAGTTGATTTCAAAGCCGGCAATGAACATCTCCTTTATTGCTGTCAATACCGCCCACCCTGCGCTCAAAGATGCGCGCGTGCGCAAGGCGCTCAACTTTGCCATTAACCGACAAAACATTTTAGATTCGGTCTACTATGGCACGGGTAGCCAAGCCTATTCGGTTCTGCCGCCTAGCTCTTGGGCGTACCAAAAAGACGCCAACCAAATTCGTTACGATCGCAACTATGCTTTGGCACTGTTGCGAGAATCTGGATTCAGCGAAGGTTTGGAGCTCAGTATGTCGGTACCTCTTGAGCCTCGCGCATTCAACCCAAGCCCGCGCAAAACCGCGGAGTTGATTCAAGCAAACTTGGCAGACATTGGTATCACCTTAAACCTCGTTACTGATGAGCGCTTCGAGCGAACCAACCTCACCAGCAACATTGATCTCTACCTCACCGGCTGGATCGCCAGCACGGGTGATCCAGACAACATTCTACGCCCACTCTTGTCGTGCGATTCCGATCGCGTTGGACTGAATGTCTCCAGTTGGTGTAACCCAGATTTCGACTTTTTGCTCGATTTGGCGCTCGAAGTGGATCGTCCTCGCTACCGCCTTAACCTCTATAGGCAAGCACAGAATATTTTGAACGAAGAATTTCCCGTGATCCCACTCAATCACGGCGTACAGTTGCAGGCGCATGATCGCTCGATTCGTGGCTTTCGCATGAGTCCATTCAATGCACAGCCTTTTGATAAAGTGGAGAGGGTGAACTGATGCTGCTGTATACCCTAAGAAGACTGAACCTCTTTATCATCACCTTGCTCATTTTGACCATGGTGGGCTTTAGCTTACTTCGTTTAGAGCCCGATTCCGCCTGGAGCCAAATGAGCTACTGGTCCGGCTGGACGACCTACGTCGGCGAATTGATGCACTTAAATTTTGGTATTAATAAACAAGGCGTGGCGATTATTGACGAGCTGGGAGTGGTCTTCCCTGCCACCATTGAGCTGTGTTTTATCGCGTTTGTTATTTCGCTGATGATTGGTATTCCAATTGGCACGTTAGCGGGCATGCGCCAAGGTAAGTGGATTGATACGGCGATCTCCTTTACCTCGATGTCGGGCTACTCTGCGCCGATATTCTGGATTGCGCTATTAATGATCATGGCGTTCTCACTGCACTTTGAGCTGTTTCCCGTTGGCGGCCGCTACGATCTTCTGTATCAAATTGAACACGTGACCGGCTTTGCTTTGATTGACGCGTTTTTTGCCAAAGGTGCGTACCGAGCGCACGCGCTGCAAAGTGTTATCGAACACCTGATCTTGCCCTGCTTGGTGCTGGCACTCGCTCCGACCACACAAGTTATTGGCTTGATGCGCGCCTCGGTTGCGGAAGTGATGGGGCAAAACTACATTCGCGCGGCGCGGATTAAAGGTCTCTCAAATCACGAGATCGTGACTCAACACGTGCTGCGTAATGCCATCCCACCCATCATCCCCAAAATCGGTATTCAGTTATCGAGCATGTTAACCTTGGCCATCATTACCGAGTCTATTTTTAACTGGCCGGGGATTGGTCGCTGGCTACTGGATGCTTTATCAAACCGTGACTACGTCTCTATTCAAGCGGGTGTCATCGTAGTGGCAACACTGGTACTCACCGCCAATATTGTCTCGGATCTGTTTGGTGCTATGGTTAATCCGCTGGTAAGGAAGGAGTGGTATGCTAAGCGATAACATCTATCAAGAAGAGTTGATACCCACTCAGTTTGAGCGTTTTTGGCGCAGCTACAAAGCCAATAGCTTGGCGATGTTTGGTTTATGGTGTTTGATTCTGCTGATCGTCATCACGCTACTCTCTCCGTGGATCACACCCCATGACCCGCAAGCACAAACCGGTGAATTGCTGATTCCCCCTTCTTGGGATCCGACCGGCACCGTCGAATACTTCCTTGGTACCGACGATTTAGGCCGAGACATTCTCTCGCGCTTGATCGAAGGTTCACAGCTGACGTTCGGCGCAGCTATCATCATCACGCTAATCGCGGCCATCATAGGTTGCTCAATCGGTATTTTAGCCGGAATGACCAAAGGCCTGCTCTCCAGTACGCTCAACCACTTGCTTGATACTGTGATGTCGATCCCTTCCCTGCTGTTGGCGATCATTTTCGTCGCCTTTCTGGGCTTTGGCGAATTCAATATCTTACTGGCGATCGGTCTAGCGCTTATTCCGCGTTTCGTGCGCTCTTTGTATATCGCGGTGCACGCAGAAGTGGAAAAAGACTACATCATGGCCGCAAGACTCGATGGCGCCAATGATTTCTACCTGCTGTGGAACTCCATTTTACCCAATATCTTAGTGGTGATCGCAGCCGAAATGACCTACGCGTTGTCATTGGCCATCTTGGACATCACCGCACTGGGCTTTTTGGGCCTTGGCGCTCAAACGCCAAGTACCGAATGGGGCGCACTACTCGGTGACTCCGTCGAGCTCATCTATTTAGCGCCTTGGACAGTGACGTTGCCGGGCCTTGCCATTATGTTCACTGTCATCGTGATCAACCTCGTTGGCGAAGGGGTTCGCCAAGCATTGAATGCGGGGATTGAATAATGCCGCTGTTAGATATCCGTCATCTCACGATCGAGATTGAAACGCCTCAAGGGCTGATGAAAGCGGTCGATCGAATGAGCCTGACTCTCAACGAAGGCGAGATTCGCGGGCTTGTGGGCGAATCTGGCTCAGGTAAAAGTCTGGTGGCGAAAGCCATCGTTGGTGTGTGCAAAGAGAACTGGAAAATCACCGCCGACCGCATGCGCTTAGGCAATATAGACCTATTGCAACTCACGCCGAAAGAGCGTCGCCGCGTTATTGCACGCGATGTGGCGATGATTTTCCAAGAGCCCTCCACCTGTTTGGACCCATCGGAAGAAGTGGGCAAACAGCTAATCGAATCCATTCCAGCCAGCGCCTTTGAAGGCCGCTGGTACGAGCGCTTTAGTTGGCGCAAGAAGCAAGCCATTGGCCTGCTGCACAAAGTGGGCATTAAAGATCACAACCGCCTGATGAACAGCTACCCTTATGAGCTGACGGATGGGGAATGCCAAAAGGTGATGATCGCGATGGCGATCGCGGCCAAACCCAAGCTGTTAATTGCAGACGAGCCCACCAATGACCTCGATCCGATTACGCAATCGCAAATCCTGCGTTTGCTCAGTCGAATGAATCAGATCAACAACACTTCAATCTTGCTGATTGGTCATGATCTCACCACCATCACCCAGTGGGCCGATCGCATCACCGTGATGTACTGTGGTCAATCGGTGGAGTCGGCAGATACCGAGCAGTTGCTTGAAAAGCCAAAACACCCCTATACCGTGGCGCTATTAAAAGCGATGCCCGATTTTAGTGAGTGGATTCCCCACAAAGAAAAACTGCAATCCTTGCCCGGCACCATCCCACCGTTGCAACATTTGCCAATTGGCTGTCGACTTGGCCCCCGCTGCCCATACGCGCAGCGTCAGTGCGTTGAGATCCCCATGACCAGACGGATTAAAAACCACAAATTTGCCTGTCACTTTCCACTCAATACGGAGAGAAAAAAAGCATGAGTGCGCTACTTGAAGTCGACCAACTGTCGAAACAGTTTGTCACGCGTTCTGGCTTGTTTCGAAAGAAAATCCAACAGGCTGTCAAGCCCGTGAGCTTTAGCTTAGAAGCAGGGCAAACTGTGGGGTTTATCGGCCAAAATGGCTCTGGTAAGTCCACGTTAGCGCGCATGTTGGCCGGTGTGGTTGAACCCAGCTCTGGCGAAATCCGAGTGAATGGCGAAGCGCTGCGCCATGAAGATTACTCGACGCGTTGTAAGCTCATTCGCATGATTTTCCAAGATCCGAACACCTCGCTCAACCCAAGAATTCAGATTGGCCGTATCCTTGAGGGGCCATTGAAGCGAAACACCAACATGCCACCCGAAGCACGCATTAAGCGCGTGAAAGAGACCCTGCTTCGAGTGGGATTGTTGCCTGAGCATGCGTACTTCTATCCGCAAATGTTGGCAACAGGTCAAAAGCAGCGCGTCTGTCTCGCGCGAGCGTTAATTTTGCAGCCTTCTGTCATCATCGCCGACGAAGCGCTCAATGGTCTTGATATGGCGATGCGCTCACAGATCATTAACCTGTTTCTAGAACTGCAAGAAGAGATGGGCGTATCGTTTGTCTATGTGTCGCAGCATATTGGCACCGTCAAACACATCACTGACAAAGTGATGGTGATGCACGAGGGAGAAGTGGTCGAGGCGGGTGATACCCACAAGGTGCTGACTGACCCACAACACCCGATCACTCAGCGCATGGTTGAAAGCCACTTTAACAAAGCGCTCTGCTTTCGCTAAATCGCCATTTCAATCAGGGATGTCAGCAATGGAACAGCGAATCTATCTATTCAAACGGGGCAAAGCGATTCTACTTAGCCCCTTGCTGCTCTTTGCTCACCTCGCCTTCGCCTACCCTAGCCAGACGACCTGGCTTGACCCAAGCTTTGTTGAACGCGCTTTTCTCGATGTTGCACTAAAAAACGAATACCGCCCTGGCGACAAACCACTGACGAAATGGCAGGTTCCGATTCGTATTTGGGTTGATCACCGCGTGGCTGATCGCGAGCTTCATGATGAGCTCACCAATGCGCATCTGCGCGACTTATCCGCGATGACTGGCCACGACATTCGGCGCGTTTCACGCCGAGAGGACGCCAACGTGGTGTGGATATTCACCCGTCAAAGTCAGTGGCAAGACGAGATCGCCGAGGAAATTGGTACTTTTGCGCTAGAGCACATCAAGGGGGCCATCTGCAAAGCGAGCTTTAGTTATACGAGCAGCAGCGTTATCGACAAAGGGGTCGTCATTATCCCAGTGGATCAAGCGCGCAGTCACGGCAAGCTGCTGGCATGCATCGTCGAAGAGATCACCCAAGTGCTTGGTCTGCCCAATGACGCAGAAAGCGCCTACCCTTCGATTTTTAATGACGAAACGCCTGAAGATCTGCTCTCGCCTCTCGACGTCATTTTATTAAAACTGCTCTACGAACCTGAGCTGCGCCCTGGTATGAGTCGAGAGCAGGCCGCGCCAGTGGTGCGTAAACTGCTGCAACACTATCAGCAACAAGGCATCTTACGCGATGCGGCCAAGCAGGCAAAAAACAACCAGCTATTTAAGCTGGTTGGTGGTTATTAATCACGTTGAACGGGCACGGTTAGCCGCGTTTTTTCAGTTCAAATTCAAACTCGTCCGGAAACAGCACGACGCCCTCTTCATTGCTGTCAGGAAAGACAACCACTGAGAGCTCATCTTGCTCAAGCCCGACAGTCCAACGGCTGAACCATTTTGCTGTGGAAATGGATTGCGGCTCGCACTCAGACCACTCACCGGTTGCCCACTCACGCGCAAACTCTTCAGAGGGCCACACAGGCACGCAATCATCATCTTCGGTGTTGAGCATCACGC
Source organism: Vibrio sp. R15-SG3-ISO1A (assembly GCF_059833955.1). NCBI lineage: Bacteria > Pseudomonadati > Pseudomonadota > Gammaproteobacteria > Vibrionales > Vibrionaceae > Vibrio > Vibrio sp. R15-SG3-ISO1A. The sequence goes on along the minus strand of NZ_JCBDGH010000010.1, from coordinate 10,448 downwards.
AGCCATGCTCGTCGGTTAGGATCCACACTTTGCGCTCTTTTGCGATCGCATTTAAACAGTAATTAAAACGCTCATCCGGACGCATCTTGTTAATGCTTGTCTTTTGCTCTTCACTGAGTGACATGTTACCCCCTTAAACAAAGAAAAAAGCGCTCACAGGCATCCCTGTAAGCGCTTGAAAAAGATCACTGTTTGGATTACGCCAACTCAGTTTGTAGCCAAGGCCAACCTTGCTTCTTACGGCTCAGCGTGTTTTCCATCATCAGCTTGCCATCTTTCTCATGCTTAACCAGCTTCTGCGCCCATTCACCTTTATAGAGTAGACGAGTTTGCGCTGTGGTGATGTCTGTCAACATCACCGCTGCAAACGCAAGACCTTCTTCATTGCAGCGACGCTCAAGATCCGCTTCCAGCGCATCAATCATGCCATCAACTTGCTCAAGGGTTGCCAGCTCAACCTGACCCACTACGACATCACGACCGTTGAATGGGTAGCCTTTAAGATCTTTCTCAACCAATTCCGCTGCCGACAGACCTTCAATGTTCGTCTTAGCAATCAGAAGGTCTTTGATGAAGGCATCAATGTCTGCCACATCTGCGATCTTCGCTAGCTCTTCAACCGCGTCTTTGTCTTTTTGCGTACACGTTGGCGAAGCAAAGCCCACGGTGTCAGACAAGATGGCCGACATCATCAACTTGGCAATCTTAGGCGTGATTGTGTGGCCTTCGATTTTAAACATATTGAATAGAACCGTGTTGGTACAGCCAACTGGCCAGATCCACGCTTCCATCGGGTTGATGGTCATCACATCACCTAGACGGTGGTGATCGACGATACCTAGGATTTCTGCGTCTGCCACATCATCAGGTGCCTGTGCGAGATCTGAATAGTCAACCAACCAGATTTTCTCACCGGCCACAGACGTACGAAGCTCTGGCGTCTCTGCACCAGCAACGTCAAGGATGTGTTGAGTTTCACGGTTGATTTCACCTTGGCGGATAGGCATGGCTTGCTCGCCACGTGCCTTCAGCAGTTCAGTTGCCACCAAAGCACTACAAATACTATCACTATCAGGGTTCTTGTGACCTACGACTAGAATCATCTTATTTCCTATACGACTATTACGAGCCCGATCTGGGCGATTACTCACGAAGCCCGATACTTTACCTGATTTTGAGAATTTGTCATCGCCTAACGGTGCCAAAAGCGCCAATTAACCCCTATCGGGTGTTTTGGCGGTCGGGCAAAAGGTGTCTACACTCAAAGGACAATAATCATAAATGAGTCAATGCCATGCGTTTTTGTTTTTATGCTCTGCCGCTGCTTCTCCTTAGCACAGTGCTTTGGGCCAGCCCTCCCGTGATACGCGCCACTCAAGCGCAGTGGCCTCCCTATGTGTTTGAACGGGTCAACTCCGGGCTAGCGATAGAGATTGTTCAAGAAGCGTTTGCCACGCAGGGCTATGACATCGATTTGGAAATTTTGCCTTGGCTGCGCTCACTTAAAGAAGTGCGAAACAGTAAAAAAGATATGCTGGTGTCGCTTTGGTGGTCTGACGATCGCACCCAAGAGCTAGAATTTAGCGTGCCCTATTTAATGGTCCACCTAAAGTTCATTGTGCTAAGAGAAAACGCCTTTGAGTACCGAGACTTCACCTCATTAGAAGGCATGACAGTCGGCATTATTGAAGATTATGGCTATGGAGAGCGCTTTAATGAATCCACCTACTTTACTCGGGTCGTCGCGAGCGATCTCGCCACCAATCTTCGAAAACTGCGCGCAAAACGCGTTGACGCCATCATCGCCGATGAGCGAGCCGCCATTCATACCATGAAGGAAATCGGTTTAGACTCAGACCACTTTTACTTTGTCGATAAAAGCTTGATGATAAAACCCGTGCATCTCGCCATCGCCAAAGATCATCCCGAAAAAAACACCCTAATGGTCCGTTTTATGATAGGGCTGCACCAGCTAAAACAGAGCGGACGCTATGATGAACTCGTGATGAAGTACCGATAGCCTTCGTACTCTTGTCAACCATCAGCGTTTACTACTTGTAAATCAAGGGGTTTAAGTGGGCTCGTTTTAACCATTGAATCGATAGGTGAAATCGATTCAAATGCATTTGCAAATCATTATCATTTTCATATAATCAAGGAAATGCTTTACGATGGTTTGCACTATGAATCACTTCGACGCCCAAACTGCCACGCTTGACTCGCTGCAATTTAGACCCGCGTACAAACGCTTGCTGCTACCCGTAGGGCTGTTGGCGCTGTTATTAAACGACTCAACACGCGCGCTCACGGTTTCAACCCTCTCTGATGCCTTCTGGGCCGTGTCTTGCTACGTGGCAATAACGCTTGCTCTCTACCACTCGATTGCGAAGATCACTCGTTCGGACAACCGAATCGTGGCGCTGTATCAGCACTCGCGCCACTACCAAGTGATTTTTGCCGCTCTGCTCGGCGCGCTGCCAGGTTGCGGTGGCGCGATTGTCGTGACCACCCAATTTGTTAGCGGGCGAGTCGGATTTGGTGCCATCGTCGCTGTGCTGACCGCCACCATGGGTGATGCGGCCTTTCTGCTCCTCGCCAGCCAGCCAAATGTGGGATTGGGTGTGATCGCACTGGGTGTTGTCGTGGGTACTGTCAGTGGCTTGGTGGTTAACGCAATTCACAAAGACGACTTTTTGCGTCCCGCACTTAAGCAAGCCCGAACGTTACAGACGCTGCAACACACAGCCAATAAAGAGACGAGTAAAGCGATTGAAATTCAAGCCATCAATCTGCAAGGGACATTCTGGAAGTGGCTGCTAGTCCCCACCGCTCTTGTCGCCATACTCGGTTCCTTTCAAGTTGATGTGAATCAGTGGTTAAACGTGCCTGACATGACCATGGAGTGGCTTGGGACGGGTTTGATTGTGATGAGCATGCTACTGTGGTCTCTAACTCGTGAGATCAAAGACTATGAGTCAACGGTGGCGGAAGATTGCAAAATCGTCTCGTCACACCCGATTCAAAAAGCCGCGCAAGATACCAACTTTGTGACTGCCTGGGTGATTGTCGCCTTCCTCGCCTTTGAGCTTATCCAACAGGCTGCGCATATCGATATCACTAATAGTGTGGCTCAACTTGGGGTTTGGATGCCTCTAATGGGGGTTGCTGTGGGTCTGCTTCCCGGGTGCGGGCCGCAAATTTTGGTGACCAGTTTGTATATCTCTGGTGCGGCGCCCCTATCAGCACAATTGGCGAATGCCATCTCTAACGACGGCGATGCCTTGTTCCCGGCGATTGCACTGGCGCCAAAAGCCGCCTTAGTCGCGACCGTCTATTCAGCCTTACCGGCGTTACTGGTCGGTTACGGCTACTTCTTTTTGTTCGAATAGACGCTCAAAAAAAACGCTCTCGGTATCGCCGAGAGCGTTTTTCTCTCAGCAAGCGATGTCATGCACCACTCATTCATCAATAATCATGTTACTTATGACGCTCTTTAAGCTTATTGATTACATCGTTCATCGATAGACCTTGGTCTTGAAGCAATACCATCAAGTGGTAGATCAAATCGGCCGATTCACACACTAGCTCCGCCTTGTCGCCCGACGTCGCCGCAAGCGCGACTTCAACGCCCTCTTCGCCCACTTTCTGCGAAATACGTTTGGTGCCACGGGCATAAAGGCTGGCAGTATAGGAAGAGTCTGGGTCGGCACTCTTGCGGGCAGCCAATAGCTGCTCAAGTTGATGAAGCCACACCATTTGCGACTCTTCTTGCTTGTCAGCGTCCCAGCAAGTCGTGGTACCTGTGTGGCACGTCGGTCCGATAGGTTCCACTTTGACCAACAAGGTGTCGTTGTCGCAATCAAGCGCCATGTTCTTCAGTTGAAGCACATTCCCTGAGGTCTCACCTTTCGTCCACAGGCGTGATTTCGTACGTGAAAAGAAGGTCACTTGTCCTGTCTGCGCGGTTTTCTCTAGCGCATCTTGATTCATGTAGCCCATCATCAGCACTTGGCTCGATTGGAAGTCTTGAACAATCGCAGGCACTAAGCCATCCACTTTGTCCCAATCGATACGCTCAGCAAGTGCGCTCACTTGCCCGCTCGCAAAACTCATACTCGTACCTCTACGCCTTGTTGTTTCAGGTAGTGTTTTAACTCACCAATATTGATGATTTGCTTATGGAAAACCGAAGCTGCTAGTGCACCATCGACGTTAGCTTGATGATAAGCGTCTGCAAAGTGGACCATTTCACCGGCTCCGCCAGAAGCAATCAGCGGTACTTTGCACACTTCACGCACCATGTTGAGCTGTTCGATGTCGTAGCCGTTGCGCACACCATCTTGATTCATCATGTTAAGGACAATCTCACCGGCGCCTCGTTTCTGAACTTCTTGTACCCAGTCGCGTGTTTCCCACTGTGTCGCTTTGGTGCGTTGTTCGTCACCGGTGAACTGGTACACCTGGTATTGGCCTGTCTCTTTATCGTAATAAGAGTCAATGCCCACCACGATGCACTGCACACCAAATTTATCCGCAAGGTCGGTAATCAGCTGTGGATTGGCTAGCGCTGGTGAGTTAATCGACACCTTATCAGCACCGAACTCGAGAATCCGCGCCGCGTCTTCAGCCGATTTGATGCCACCTGCCACACAAAAAGGAATGTCAATGACCTCAGCAACACGGGCTACCCAGCTCTTGTCGACCACGCGGCCATCACTGGATGCGGTAATATCGTAAAACACTAACTCGTCTGCGCCTTCCTCAGCGTAACGCTGCGCGAGGGGCACAATGTCACCGATAATTTCATGGTTGCGAAACTGAACCCCTTTCACCACCTGACCATCTCGAACGTCGAGACAGGGAATTATTCGCTTTGCCAACATGCAAACGCCTCCTCTGCAGTAAATTTGCCATCGAGTAACGCACGACCAACAATCACGCCAGACACACCGCTACCTTTGAGCGCCTCGATGTCAGCCAGCGACCCAATGCCCCCTGACGATTGAAATTGCACTTGCGGGTACTGCTTGCAAAGGTCGACGTAAAGCTCAACGTTCGAGCCCGTCAACGTACCATCACGTGAGATGTCCGTGCATAGAACATGCTGTAATCCGACAGTTAGATAATCGTCAATTAAGGCTTCAATCGTCACGCCTGAATCTTCTTGCCAGCCGGAGATCGCCACCTTGCGTACACCTTGATCATCGATATTGATGTCGAGCGCTAAGACAATTCTCTCAGCACCGTATTTTTCCATCCAACCTTTGACCAGTTCTGGTTGCTTCACCGCTGTGGAACCAACCACGACGCGCTCGGCGCCGGCTTCAAGTAAATCCACAACGTCTTGCTCACTGCGCACGCCGCCGCCAATTTGAATTTTTGCAGGGGTACTGGCTAACAGTTTGGCAATCAGGTCTAACTGACGCGCACTGGTGTCTTTAGCACCAGTCAAATCCACCAGGTGCAGCCAGTTGGCGCCAGCTTGGTGATACAGATTAAACTGCTCAGCTGGATCCACTTTGTATTCGGTCACTTGGCCGTAATCGCCCTGATAAAGACGAACGACCTGACCTTCTATTAAATCGAGTGCTGGAATAATCACGAAGGTTATGTCCCTATAATGCTAAAAAGTTTTCAATCAGTTTTGAGCCGGCTTTCGATGAGCGCTCTGGGTGAAATTGCACCCCGTAGTAATTGCCACTTTGCACCGCAGCGGTAAAGGGTTGGCCATACTCACACTGAGCGATGGTGTAGTCGCCGACAGGCATCGCAAAGCTATGGACGAAATAGAAATACTCGCCCTCTTCAATCCCCTTAAACAGTGGGTGATCTGGGGTGGCCGATACCGTATTCCACCCCATGTGCGGGAGCGGAAGATCACCCGTCTCCATCAAGCGTACTTCGCCATCACAAAGACCGAGACACTCAACCGCATTTTCGCCTTGCGTGCCTTTCTCTTGGGAGAGTTTGCCAAGCAGTTGCATACCTAAACAGATACCAAGCAGTGGCTTTTCGACCCGTTTCACCAAATCAATCAAATCACGCTCAGCAAGGTTTTTCATTGCTTCGCTTGCCGTGCCAACACCGGGTAAGAACAGCTTATCCGCAGCGAGCACCACATCAGGATCTTTTGAAATCGTCACGGATTGACCTAGGCGCTCAATAGCGAACTTGACCGATGAGACGTTGGCACAGCCAGTATCGATGATAACGACGTTTTGCTTTGTCATAGTCTCTCTCCTTACAATACGCCTTTACTGCTCGGCAGTTCATTGCCTTCCACTTTGATCGCTTGACGTAGAGTGCGACCAAACGACTTAAACAAGCTTTCGATGATGTGGTGATCATTATCGCCGGCTGAAGAGAGGTGCAAGGTACACGCCAATGTATCGGTCAATGAACGGAAGAAGTGCACCACCATTTCAGTGGATAAATCGCCGACTTGATCGCGGCTAAACTTGGCATCAAACTTCAAGTAAGGTCGACCAGAGAGATCCAACGCGCACTGCGCCAGACACTCATCCATCGGCAAGCTGAAACCAAAGCGGCCAATCCCACGTTTATCGCCCAACGCTTCTTTTAGTGCTTGGCCCAACGCCAGTGCAGTGTCCTCGATGGTGTGGTGATCGTCGATGTGCAGATCGCCTTCCACCTGACATACCATTTGGAAGCCGCCGTGCGTCGCAATTTGGTCTAGCATGTGGTCAAAAAAGCCAAGGCCAGTGCTGATGGCGTTGCCACCTTGCTCATCGAGATTAACCTTCACTTTGATGTCGGTTTCTTTGGTGGTTCTCACTACTTCAGCAACGCGAGCATTCACGGTGAGCTCTTTTAAGATTTTCGGCCAACCCATGGTTTCTGGGTGGTATTGGATGCCGCGAATCGCCATGTTTTCCGCCAGTTGTAGGTCGGTCGCGCGATCGCCAATGACCACAGAGTGCTTGAAATCCACTTTGCCGCCTTGAAGGTACTCTTTGACCATACCCAATTTCGGTTTACGGCACGAACAGTTGTCCTCTTCAAAATGAGGACAAATCAATACATCATCAAACTTCACACCCTGAGAGGAGAAGATTTCCATCATCATGTCGTGCGGCGCATCGAAATCCGCTTGCGGGTAGCTGTCTGTGCCGAGGCCATCTTGGTTTGTGACCATCACCAAGCGATACCCTGCGTCTTGCAGCGCAAGCAGGCTTGGGATCACAAACGGCTCTAGCTTGAGTTTGTCTAAACGATCGACTTGAAAATCAACCGGCGGTTCGACGATTAAGGTGCCGTCTCGGTCAATGAAAAGAATTTTTTGTTGTGTGCTCACTCGAACTTCCTTATCTCAATCTTAAAGGCGCCCGCCACAGCCAGCGCCCATTTGTTTCTTTACTGCGTGTCATCACGCGCTGTAGTAGTTGCGGATAAATAGTAGTTACGGATAAAACCGAGTGTCTTCTCGCACTCATCTCGACTACCAATACTGATGCGAACGCAATCCTCAATCGGCGAATTGCGCAAAATAATGCCAGTGTCCCACGCGGCTTTAAACAGTGCATCACCATCAGGGAATTTGACCAACAGGTAGTTGCCCCACCCTTCGAACACCGTTAAACCGGCAATGGTCGACAGACCCGCTTGCAAATACGCGCGGTTGGCGTTGAGGTCCAGCACTTGGAACTTGGCTCTAGCAAGCCCTGCCTCTGAGAGGGCTTGGGTGGCAATTTCCGCCACTGGCACAGGCACTGGGTATGGCGCGATCACTTTCAGCAAGACGTTGATCAACGCCTCATTCGCCAAGGTAAAGCCACAGCGCAGACCGGCAAGGGCAAACGCTTTGGACAAAGTGCGCAAAATAGCCAAATTAGAGTACTGAGCCAGTAAATCGACCGTCGATGCTTCTGGACAAAAATCGATGTACGCTTCATCCATCACAACAATAGCGCGGTCTTGGGTCATCTCAAGCAGTCGGATGATGTCTTCACGCTTAACCAAATTACCGGTTGGATTGTTAGGGCTGCAAACAAAGACCAGTTTTACCTTGTCTAGATTGGCTTCAATGGCGCTGAGATCCAGTTGCCAATCTTGGGTCAACGGCACCACTTTTTTCTCCACACCAATGGTTTCCGCTGAAATAGCGTACATTCCGTAGGTAGGTGGACAATATAAAATGGCGTCTTCACCCGGCTCACAAAATGCGCGAATCAAAAGCTCAATCCCCTCATCCGCACCGCGCGAGGTCAGCGTTTGCTCAGGTTTCACGCCCGCGTAAGCGGCGTAAGCGTTAATCAACTCAGTAGGTTGGCACTCACTGTAGCGATTCAGGCGGGCGAAATCCGTCTTGTACTCATTGTTGAAAGGCGACTCGTTGGCATTGAGCCACACATCGCCACTGCCGCCAATGCGACGTGCTGACAGGTAAGGGGTCAGTTGCTGAACTTGTTTGCGTGCTAGCTTTTCCATCTCTTACCCTTGCTTCTGAACCAATTTTTCAACACGAATGGTAACGGCGCGTTTGTGCGCATCCAGTCCTTCTGCTTCCGCCATGGTCACGACGGTCGGCGCAAGATTTTTAATCCCTTCCTCAGAGAGTTCTTGCACCGTCATACGCTTGGAGAAATCCGCCAAGCCTAGGCTTGAATAGGTGCGAGTGTAGCCATAGGTTGGCAGAACGTGGTTGGTGCCCGACGCATAGTCGCCCGCCGACTCAGGTGACCAATCACCAAGGAAAATCGACCCAGCGTTATCAAGAAGAGGAAGCAGTTCACGTGGGTTCTTGGTCTGTACTATCAAGTGCTCTGGGCCATAGTAATTCGAAATAGAAACCGCCTGAGTGATGGAATCAGAAATGATGATCAAACTCGACGCCAGTGCTTTTTCTGCAATAGAAGCGCGAGACAGTACTTTGAGCTGACGCTGAACGGCATCCGTCACTTGATCGGCAATCACTGGCGATGGCGTGACCAGCACCACTTGTGAGTCTGGGCCGTGCTCAGCTTGGCTCAAGAGATCCGCGGCAATGAAATCTGGGTCGGCGGTCTCATCAGCAATCACTAACACCTCAGAAGGGCCCGCTGGCATGTCGATCGCGGCACCGCGAAAATCGTTGCTCACTTGGCGCTTAGCTTCTGTTACGTACGCATTACCTGGGCCAAAAATCTTGTCCACTTTCGCCACGGTTTCTGTTCCGTAAGCCATCGCAGCAATCGCTTGACCACCACCAACATTGTAAACTTCATCGATACCACACAGCTTCGCCACGTAGAGGATTTCATCTGCGATCGGTGGTGGTGAGCAGAGTACCACTTTACGACAACCCGCAATCTTAGCCGGTACGCCGAGCATTAATACGGTCGATGGCAGTGGCGCACTGCCACCTGGGATATAAAGACCGACTTTCTGAATCGCTCGAGTCACTTGTTCACACACAACACCAGGTTGCGTTTCAACTTTAATAGGCTGTGGCTTTTGGGCTTTGTGAAACTTAGCGATATTGGCGTACGCTTGCTCAAGCGCTTGCTTCATGGTTTCGCTTAAGCGCTCTGACGCCGCCTCAATCTCTTGAGTTGAGACTCGAATCGACTCTGGTTTGACGCGATCATACTTTTCCGTCAACGCCAATAGAGCAGCATCGCCTTGAGTTTTTACTTGCGCGATAACCTCAGACACCGCAGCGGTAATATTCGCCCCTTCGGTAATGGCAGGGCGCTCTAAAATGGAGTCTTGTTGAGATTCACTCAATGATTGCCAAACAACTGTTCTCATCGCCCTTACTCCATCATTTTCTCAATTGGCAGTACTAGGATTGAGCTAGCACCAAGCTCTTTGAGTTGTTCCATGGTTTCCCAGAACAAGTTTTCGGTACTCACAAGGTGAACGGCCACTTTTTGTTTGTCAGCAGAGAGCGGCAAGACGGTTGGATCTTCTGCGCCAGGAAGGAGCGATTTGATCTGCTCAAGTTTTTCTGCTGGGGCGTGCAGCATGATGTATTTCGACTCTTTCGCTTGCTGAACGCCTTGCATACGAGTCAATAGCTTATCAATCAGTTCGGTTTTATCTTGTGCGAACTCACCTTTGCGCTGAATAAGGGTCGCTTTTGATTGGAAGATGACTTCCGCTTCTTTTAAGCCGTTCGCTTCTAAAGTAGCGCCGGTAGACACTAGGTCGGCGATGGCATCAGCAAGGCCAGCACGTGGCGCGACTTCAACAGAACCGGTCAGCATACAGGTTGAGAACGGTACGCCTTGCTCATCCATGTAGGCTTTTAACAATTGTGGATAGGTGGTAGCGATACGCTTACCGGCCAAATCTTGCGGGCCGTTGTACTCTTCATCCTTATCGATCGCAATAGAGAGGCGGCAGCCACCAAAATCGAGACGGCGCAATGTCACAAACTCACTGGGTTCACCCAATGCTTTTCGGTCTAGGCGGACTTCTTCCAATTCGTTTTCGCCAATGAAACC
>NZ_JCBDGH010000009.1:0-18789 GCF_059833955.1 Vibrio sp. R15-SG3-ISO1A | reverse complement strand
TACAGCGCACCGCTACTGCGCATTTTTGTTGTGTGGAGTGTAATTTGTCTTGTGATGCCGTTTAACCTCAATGTAGTGATGGAACAAGGGTACTTGGCCGATCGCATGGGCTACTGGCAGTTTTTACTCTCTACACCGCTTAATACCTTGCTTGAAGGCGGACTGGTGCACTTGTGGTTTATCCCGGCGTTAGTATTAGCGGCGGCGATTGCGGCAGGGTTGGCGCATATTTCCCAATCTCAGTGGTTGATTCCGTTGGCGTTGCTACTGTATGTCTACGGCGTTTTGGCAGGCAGCTATCAAGGGGTAACGGATCTGTGGTCGCCGTTTTTCACCCGTAACGGACCATTTTTCTCAACGCTCCTGTTCGCATTGGGCATCGTGATTCGCCGTCAACAATGGCGCGTGAGCAGTGCACAGGCACTGACGATGGCGGCGCTGGGGATGTTGGTTCATTTCGCTGAAGCGTACGGATTGTCGTTTTATGACCAGCCTTTCAACACCAATGATTTTCTGTTTGGGACGGCGCTGTGGGGAACGGGCTGTTTTCTCTGGCTATTGACCAAGCCTTCGCTCTGCCAAGGTCATTGGCTGACGGGGCTCGCCCGCTACGTGTTACCGGTTTACGTCGCGCATTTACCGATGATGATAGTGATGTTCAACCTCGCCGGGGCGTTGGAATTAGAGGGGTTGATGCGAGATGCCAGTATCTTTGTTGGTACACTCACGTTGACGTATCTACTGGTGAAAGCCATGGATGGCACCAAACTCAATACTTGGTTGTTCCGTTGATACTCAAGCGCCGCAGATACGCGGCGCTCTTGTTATCTATCCAAGCAGTTTCGAGTACGGCAGCGCGATGAGGTTTAACACCATCAGCGCGGCCATGACGAAGAAGGTCAATTTCATTCCAGTGATACGGTGCTTTAGCGTATCGGATAAAATCGCTTTCGCGTGCAGCACTCGCCCAATCACAAATGCAATCCCCGCCAAATGAATAAAGCCGACATGCACACCGTTGTATTCCGCCAAGGCCATTAAAATCAAAGTGATAGGAATATAGTCGACCGCATTGCCGTGTGCGCTGCGAGCTAAGACCAGCGCTTCGACGCCGCCGTCCGCGTATTTTATGAGCTCTGCACGTCGTTGTTTGATCACTTGCCACGCAAGCGAAATCAATAATCCGGCCAATATCACCGCGTATAGCGCCGTTACCATAGTGTGTCTCCTTGATTGATGTCATCTCTAACATAATGGGGAACGATGGATTATGCCAGCCGAAACAAAAGGCAGCGCCCAATGAACGCTGCCTTTTTCACATCACCGACCCAGGGTGGCTGTCACGTTAGTATGCACGTTAAGTGCACATGACGATGACATGCGTGTGCGATGCTTGCTTATACCACCTGACACTGAGTCCAGTCATAACGCAGTTCATGCCACTGCCCATCACGTTGGTAACGCACGACCACTTGCTCCGCTTGCCACTCAACATTAAGCCCTTGGTAGCGCCCGTCTAAAGATAAATCGTGCAGAACCGCGACCTGACAGAATGCCGCTTGGCTTCTGAGCAGACTGTAGGCCAAATCACTGGTGGCTGGGTTGTCTGGGGCGTAGCCCATGAGCAAGCCTAGCGGCGTGTCGCTGGCGATGAATTGAGTGAATGTCGGCTGACTTTCAATCTCATAACGTAGCGTTAAGCCGCTTTGTTCTGCCAGCCACTGGGTGTCTGTCATGCGGGCTAATGGGCCTTCAAGTGGATTGTCGATGACCTCACCACGTTGCGCCAACTGGTGCTGACCGCGCACGTGATAGGTCAAGTCTAGCTGCTGTTGGTGCGGGTTATCGATGCGGTTAAGCTCGATCGCTGCATCGCCTAGCCAGAGTAAGGTACGACGAAAACGCACATCTTGGTACGCTTTGCTGTCCCAATGCTCCAGCGTGTGGCTATCGACTTGCGCCGCTGGCTTAGACCAATCCACTTGCGTATCAATCACCGTCAGCGCATCGCTCTGCTGATAGGCCAGCAAGGTCGGGTTGATAGGAGACTGGTTTTTCTGGTTCACGACTAAGGTGTTGTGCGTCGCGCTGTTTTTGTAGTAGCCGTAGTGCAGCTCAGCGCCGTAACCTGTGGTGCCAAGATCTGGCAGAATCTCTTTGCCTGCGCGGGTTAAGATCATGCCAAGGCGGTCATAGTGATCGTGCTCACCGCCATAGGGCGCGTGTTTGAGCAGCAAGGCGTTGTCTTGCTTGTCATCATACACCAAGCTGATCCCGGCCTCTTTGGCGTGTACCGTGTGGCAGGCGAGCGGCGCAGCTTCCGGTAAGGTGTCTACGCCATAAAGCAGCGCATCAATGTTATCGCGCTCAATGTTTTGGTAGATGCTGCTGAGCATGCGTGCAAACGGCTCACATGGGGTTTGTCGGTAAGCAAACTCAAAAATGTGCGCATGGGTGAGCTGCTCTTGCCCTGCGATACAGTCATTGAGACGCGGGAACGCGCCGGTGTTCATCACCAAACTGAGCGGGAAAGTGAGCAACTTGAGGTAGTTCGGGTTTGAGGCAACCGAATATGGCGTGTTGCACGCGATCTTCTCAAAATTCATTAACGCTTGCAGCGCGTAGTAGTGGTAGTGAATCGAGCCTTCGAACCACATCCCCTCACCCAAGCAGCCATGATTGAGCTGATAGTGCAGGCCATAATCAGTATTGAGCGCGAAGTCGAGGTAACGCGGATCATCGAGAATCAGACCAATCACACCCACGGTGGCGTTGATTTTCATCTCATGGTTGTGCAGCTGCGGGGTACGGTATTCCATCAGGAACTCGGCACCCTCACGCAACAGGCGCGTCTCAATCACCGCTTGTTGCTCTGCGCTGAGCGCTTCGCGGATGAAGTCATAACCTCGCGCCATATCAATATGGCAGTTGGCTTCACACAGGGTTTGCGCGTTGGCTTTACCTGGCCCGTTGTACGGAATGCCGCCGTGAATTTCGTAATCTGGGTAATACTTAGCGTATTCAAGCAAAATCGCCGTGACTTTCTCAAGGTAGAGCGGCTCTTTGGTGATCTGCCACAGCAAGCCAAGGTCGTAACACGCTTTGGCGTTCAGGCCGTTCATCCAGCGCCACCATGCGCCATCATACGGTTCGCCGGTAAACTCTTTGCCGTCCACTGGGCAGCAGTGTGAGAGCGGCTTGTCGCGATCCCACATCAAACGCACACCGTGCTCTGGGCAGTAGTAGTAAAGGTTCCACGTTGCGCGGCCATCGCAAGGCACGAGGATCTCGTTCTCGAGCACAATCTGATTATTGGATTTGAGCGCGTCAATCACCTTAGGAGTAGCGCGCTCGCGGATGAGGTCCATGTCAGAGTGAGAAAATTGAATCATGAAGACGTCTCCATCTGAGTCGTTGAGAAGCCGAAATAGCGCTTGGCGTTGTAATAGCAAATGTTTTCAATCGTAGTTTTGAGCAGTGACTCATCGTAAGGAAGCTCACCCTCGCTGACCCACTTCGCCAACAGATCGCACAATACGCGGCGGAAATATTCGTGGCGGCTGAAAGAGAGCACATTGCGTGAGTCGGTCAACATACCGACAAATCGTCCTAATGCGCCGAGATTTTTCAGCGTCGTCAGCTGCGCCACCATGCCATCTTTGTGATCGTTGAACCACCACGCCGCACCGAACTGGATTTTACCTGCGGCGCGATCGCTGTCTTGAAAGGCGCCAGCCATGCAGCTCAGCACCGCGTTGTGGTTAGGGTTGAGATTGTAGAGCACGGTATTGGGCAGCTCGGCACTTTCATCAAGCGCACTGAGCAACTGCGCCAATGGCTGAGCAATCGACAGATCGTTGATGACGCTAAACCCGGTGCCACCACCCAGCGCCTGTTTGCGCCTTTGATTGACGTTGACCAACACGCCGATGTGCAGTTGCATGCTCCAGCCATAGTGGTGATAACGTCGGCCAAGCTCAATAAACAGACGAGTGCGCAGCGCCACTTGTTCAGACTCGCTCAGCGCTTGTCCACGGAGCAACGTCGAGAAGGCTGCTTTGGCCTCTTCTGGCGTGCATGGTGTATACGCCACCTGCGTTAAGCCGAGATCAGACAAGCGGCAGCCGAGCGCGTGGAAAGTCTCTATGCGCGCGTCAATGGCAGCAAGGTAGTCATCCCAGTGTTCGATTGGATTACCCGTCAGCGCCGCCAATTTCCCCGTCACCGTCTGCAGCGCAGCAGGGGTATCGAACGCCAGCAGCTCATCGGCGCGAAACGTCGGCAGCACTTGTACGGAAAAATCAGATTGCTTGAGCGCGGCGTGCGCGCTTAAATCGCTCAGCGGAGAGTCGGTAGTACAGAGCGTTTTAACCTTGAGCGAGGTGAGCACCTCGCGGGTGGTCAACGGCTGAGTCGCCAGTCGCTGTTGGCAATGTTGCCAAATCGCTTGCTCGTTGTCAGGGTTTATCAGCAAATCACACTCAAAAAAGCGCTTTAACTCAAGATGCGACCATTGGTAGAGCGGGTTACCGAGCAAGTACGGCACAGACTCGCACCACTTGGCAAATTTCTCAGCATCACTCGCCGCACCGGTAATAAAGTGCTCATCCACGCCGTTGCTGCGCATCGCACGCCACACATAGTGATCGCTGTGCAGCCAAGCTTCGGCCAAGTTTTGAATGGGGGTGTTGTCTAAGATGTCCTGCGCTTCCAAGTGATTATGATAATCAATAATGGGCATGGGCGCGGCGTAGTTGTGATAGAGGTGCTGAGCGAGTGTCGAGTTGAGGAGAAAATTGTCGTGAATATAGTGATTGTTCATTGAACCAGCCTTAAGTATTGAGCCTTAAGTTATGGCATCCCCCCAGCCGCGTGTGCGAATGGGGTGAAAGCAACGAAAAGGCCAACCGATCGGCGGCTGGCCTTGGATTCGTCAGTCAGAATCAGTTCTTGTACTCTTCTGGTAGGTCTGCGATGTAGATAGCAGGCACACCTTCAAAATCACTGGTGAACAGCACGCCATCGTCGTTTGGTGTGAACGATGGGTGTGGGTGAGTGATCTGACGATCACCGTCTAGCACGTCCCAAGAGGTACTGTGCTTAGCCAGTTTCGCAAAGCTCTTCTTCTTGGTGTTCATGATGTATAGGAACGGGTCGTTCTCGATGTTGTAGCTTTCTGCGTCTGCCACATCCACCGGCGCATCACAGCCGTCACCCACCATCAAAGAACCGTCGAAGTTACTCATTAGGTGAGAACATGGTGGCATCACCATCACTTCTTCATTCTCAAGCGTTTCTGGGTTCGCTTTGTAGATCACGCGATCCGTTTGACCTTTGAAGTAAGACACGTAAGCCATTGCGCTGCCATCTGGAATCCAGAATTCGTGCGTGCAAGATTCGCCTTCTTCATGCTCTTTGATCTTACGAACGTTTGAGCCATCTTCGTTAACCAACCACATACGTGCGTCAACCAGATCGTGTGGACCTTCGTGACAGAAGCCAACGGTTGAGTCGTCAAATGGACGGTAGATTGGGTGGCCTAGCCATGCGTTATCTTGGTGAACCACTTCCAACTCACCCGTTTCGATGTCCACTTTGATTAAGCGACACGTTGGGTTGGTGTGGTAAAACTCAGCGAATTTTTCCCAAGAAGTCAGTGGTTGCCAATCCGCTTTAAGGATCTCAATGCCCACCAACTTAGTGCACTCTGAGTTTGCTACCCAAGTGCCGTAGCCTTTCCACTCTTCATCAACGGTGTAAACGACAGTTTCGTTTAGTGTTTCGAGGTCAACCTTCATCAGGTTAAGTTCGTTTTTCACATAGAAGAAAGAGCGGTCGTCGTCAGAGATGAAACCGCCAAATGTGTTATCGCCCGCACCTTCTGTCAGCTGAGTCGCTTGCTGAGTTTTTAGATCCAATAGGTAGTAGTTGCGGTTGCCGTCAAAATCGCCAGCAAATAGGAGCTTTGTGCCATCCTTGGTGAAGCATTTCTGGTAGAAGTAGTTACGGTGACAGATCACATCAGTCGGTGTCAGACGCGTTACCTTCACTTGGGTATCGCTATCAACGAAGGTTTCAAAGCCCAGTTGAATCACATTACCTTTGGCCATTTTAAATTCTCCTAAATTCTTAATTGGTATAGCCACCTCCGAGGAGGTGGCTAATCATGATTTAAACGTGATTAGTTGGTTTGCTCAGTGAGCTTTTTTTCATCACCAACCTGAGCACTCTTCTTCAGTGCATAACCCACGGCGAATATAGCGGCCGCACAACAGGCGAACACGAAGCGTCCCCACAGTGGGTTTGGAATCAATACCATCAAGCTCAAGCCACCCGCCATGTAGATAACCAATGTACCTAGCTTGTTGCGCTGCATGCGGTCAACGATGTCTTGACCTTCAGACGCCACCACTTCAGTTTCCACATCGTTGAAGAACTTCTCAGTTTCCGCCAACTGCGTGTCTGTCTCTTCTTTGTAGAACAAGGTGGTTGCCCAGAAGAAGCCCGCGGTTAGGAATAGGTGCGCTGCGATAGTGATCATCGTACGCATCTCAGAGATTTCACGACCTGTTAGATCCGTCATGCCGAACCAGCCGCCAACCACTTGTGGTGTGAACACGTTGATCACAGACCAAGAGACCAAACCACCGAATACTACGGTTGCCCACGGTGCCCATTTTGGCGTTCTACGGATAATCATACCGAAGAATAGAGGAACAAGAATTGGACCTTGTAGCAAGGTAGACACTTGCATCATTAGGTCAAATAGGCTGAGTTCTTTTAGAGATGTGAAGAACTGCGCCATCATGATAACCATTAGGCCGTTCGCGACACACACTAGCTGACCCGCGCGTAATAGTTCTTTGTCAGACGCTTTACCTTTACGAACGATCGTTGCGTAGAAGCTGCGGACAAAGATACCTGAGTTACGGTTTAGTGCTGAGTCCATTGAAGACATGGTCGCAGCAAATAGACCCGCCATCAGTAGGCCAACAGTACCCACAGGCATGATTTCACGAGCAAAGACTAGGTAAACCGCATCGCTGGCTTTCGCGCCAAGTGCTGGGTACTGAGCCGCTGCATCGGGGAACACAATCGCAGTTACCCAAGGTGGGATGAACCAAATCACTGCACCTGCAAGCATCATTGCGCCTGCCATCAACGCCGCTTTGGTTGCGTTGTTTGAGTCTTTTGCGTTTAGGAAACGGTAAGAGTCTTGCATGTTGTTGATACTTTGCAGCTGTTTCACCACAAAGAACAGGAATACACAGATCGTCATCAGTGGGTAGTTCATGTCAGGACCAATGAAGAAGCCTGATGGGAACTCAGTAATGATCTCACCTGGGCCACCGATGTAAACCAGCGCCACGATAGCACACGCAATCGAGATGATCGCGATAACCAAGGTTTGAATGAAGTCTGATGCCACTACGCCCCAAGCACCACTCAATAGAGAGATGATCAGAACCGCAATACCGGTTGCCCAGATAGTGGTGATGATGTCAGCGTCAAATACCGCTGAAGCGAATACGCTCAGACCGTTTAGCCATACACCGCCGTTGATCACACTAAGAGGGATGATAACCCAAGTGAAAAACTGCTCGTTGGTGTTACCAAAGCGACGACGAATACCTTCCGTTGGGGTGTCGACACGCATTTGGCGGAAACGCTTAGCAAAGTAGAGGTAAGCCACGACGTACGCCATGATGTTACCGAAGAATACGCCCAGTACCGCAAAGCCATCGTTAAAGGCTTTACCGGCTGCGCCTGTGAACGTCCAAGCAGAGAACTGCGTCATAAACGCGGTTGCACCTACCATCCACCACAACATTTTACCGCCCCCGCGGAAGTAGTCACTGGTGCTGTTGCTCGCCATCTTTTTGAATAGCAAACTGATCGCCACCATTAGGCCGAAATAGCCCACGATGACAAGATAATCAAATTCCATAGTAGAACCTCGAAACACTGTTTTAATTTAAGTGTATTGTAGTTTTGTATTACGTTTAGTTCCGTGACCAAAATCGAAACATCGGTTCATAAACAAAATAATCGCGTCAAACATGATCTAGATCACTAGCTATCCGACGCTAATTAAGTTTTTATTTATCAATAACGGTTAAAACGTCATCACTTGATGTCAAAGGTAAGACAAAAGGGGCGGCGATGCCCCTTATTCAGTCAAAAATGTGGCTTATTGCATGAGTTTTTTCAGCTCAAGCGCTTCAGCCATGCCTGGTACCGCTTGCTGAGTATCCACCACGCTTAGGCGACGCATCTCAGCCAGTGTTGCCATATCGACCGCTTCACCCGCTGCGTTTTTCGTTACGCCCTCTTGGATGAACAGGTTGTCAGCAGAGAAGTCACTGTTAACCACATCGTCATAGCGGCTTTCAGTTTGGAAACGGTAAGATACGTTGCCAGTAAACTCGCCTTGCTTGATGCTGTCTGAGTATGGGCTCTTACGGAACAAGTAGTTGAAGCGCTTGTTATCAATCGCTAGGTTGTTGCTCAGCGTGATCGCACCTGGGTTAAAGTTGTCCGTAAAGCCGTCCATGTTGTTGTTGAACGACAAGCTGTTCTTCACGACGTGTGGAACAGGGATACCTTCACCACCCAACTTGAAGCCGTTACCGATGGTGCCGCCTTTGTTTGGCACATCAAGGGTACGACCATTGTTGAACGCGATAGAATCGATAATGGTCACGGCACCATTCGGGCCATCTTCAACCTTGTTGAACAAATCCCAACCGTCATCGATGTTGTGGTGAGAGATACAACGAATGAAGGTGTTGCCATCACCGATACGCATTTTCGCTGCAAAGCCGTCCGCGTTGATTTGTGATGGGTCCATGTTGTTGTAACTTTCACTGTCGATCACTGTGTTGTAGCTCGCCCATAGCGCGCGACCAATGTTCTCTGGTGAGGTGATTTGGAAACCGGTGTCTGGCGCGCTGTGCGTCACGACTTTCTCAAACGTGTTGTGGCTGCCGTGAACAATCAAACGCGCACCCGCCACTTCAATCCCTTCTACGTGCCAGTGGCTCGCGTCATGGTTGAAATCACCCACAAAGCGAACTTTGCCTTCTGGCGCAGTGAGGTACTTCATTTTCTCAGCGGTACCGCTGACCGTGATTGGCAGAGTGATCTCTTGGTAGTCACCCGGTAGCAGCGTAATGGTGCCACCTGCTGGAAGCAGCTCAACTGCGCTCGCCAGACCCAATGGTGACGCTTGAGTGCCCTTGCCGTTCGCTTTGCCGTTTGGCGCAACAACAATCTGCTCTGCGTTAGTGAGCGCTTGCTTAGCGACTGTGAAGGTTTCAGTCATTGCTTCTAGCGTTGGGCCTTCGATTGGCGTGTACGTCAACGTGAATTCAGTGTTCGCCGCAGCCAGTTTTACCGTGTGGTTGAACAGCTGACCCGCTTCGACTTGCGCAGAGGCAATCACTTTGCCCGCTTGCGCTAGCTCAAATTGGCCAGTGTAGTTCGCACGCGCTTGCACTGGGTAAACGTCGCTGGCTGTACGTGGTGAAGACGCCACTTCTAGGCGCGTCGCCACTTGCTTGGCTTGGTAGGCTGGCGCATCAATGGTTTGCGCAGGAGAAAGTGCGAGCTCAACGTTGCTAACGTGAATCTTCGCATTACGTGAAGCAAAGAAACCGACAAATTGGCTCTCGCCATTTTGCATTTCAACAATGTTCGCATTGGCACCTTTCACGTCATACTCTTCTGAGATATGACCGTTTTGGTAGCCCACTTTGAAGCCTTCGTTGGTACGAGTCAGGCTCATGCGGTACGCATCTTTGCTCACGTAAGGCACGCCTTCCACGTAATCCACGCGGCTCAGGCGGTTACCTGCAGTGCCCCAAGGTTGGTAAACACCTTCACGGAAAGACGCGTTGATGTTGGTCATACCATCGTTGGTGCGCGTGTGTGAGCGCATGAGGTTCATCACCATATTTGACGCCGAAGGGAACTCTTCGTGGCCCTCTGGTTGTGGCATCAGACGCTCTGCGCCTACGATGTCACGAACCATGATGCCTGCGCCTTCCTGGCGGTTAGGTGTTGCGCCCGTCTCTGGGCCTAATTGTTCAAGTTCGATGTCAGCAGTCAGGGTGAAATTGTAATCGGTTGGAATTTCCGTGTAGTAGAAAGTGATCCCTTCATGCGAGTTCGCCAGTTTGCCGCCACGGCTTTCCACCGTAAATTGGTCAGCTACTGGGCCCGGTTGAACTAACTCGCCGTTAACTGTTACTTGGTTGACGCCGACCTTCTCAGGCAGGATAGTCGAACCAAAGTTCAAGTCTGTCGACTGACCAAAGGTCGCCGCTTTCCAAACCAGTTGGTCAGCAGTCAGTTCACTCGCAATCGCTTGTGGTGCCAACGCCATGGCAACGCACAGGGCAAGAGTCTGTTTTCTCATTTCATTCACCAATATTGAAACATTGTTTTGATTTAGGGTTTCTGGCGCACACTTTACTCGTTCTAGAGAGGGGTGAGAAGCAAAAAACCAATAAAATGTGATCTTAGAAACGGCGTTTCATTTTTATATAAACACCACTTATCAGTGGCCAAAAGACATAAAAAAAGCACCCATTCATCTGGGTGCTTATTTAGCTAGATTCGCTGGGAATGCTCGAGCTCAAAGGCTCTCCTCTTCCCTTAGCAATCTGTGATTAGTCGATTAGAGACTTCACGTATTCTGCGATTTCTGGCACTTGGCAGTTAGAGAAGAAACACTCTTGGAACTGCGCGCTGCCTACTGCTTGCTTAACAAGATCTTGGTCAATCGCACGTAGAGACTCAACTACGTCTTTACATACTGCTGCTTTCACGTTGTTTAGGATAGCCGCGTTTGCTTGCTGAGGTGCAGCACGCTCGATTGGGTAACCTTCGCCACGCGCGCCAGTGAACGCTTTTTCGAAGATGTAACGAACGTTCAGTTCACCAGCCCAACCAAAGCCTTTTGCGAACGCTAGAGAAATCGCGTTGCCGTTGTTGATTTGGTTGAATAGGAACGCGTCAGATGGCTCTAGGCAGTAACCACAAACAACACCTGGGTGTAGGTTGCTTGCCATTAGTGCGCCTTGACCTGTACCACAACCCGTTACGATGAAATCCACTGCTTTAGAGTTCAGTAGGATGCTCGCTTGGATACCTAGGTGGATGTACGTTAGGTGATGATCGTTTTCGTCAGTCATACCTACGTTGAATACTTCGTGACCTAGACCACCAGCAACCGTGTTTAGCTCAGCAGCAACCATAGCGTTTTTAGGTGCTTGGCTGTTTTCCATAGTTAGTGCAATTTTCATTGGATTCTCCTGCGGCGAACCGCGTAACTAATTTTAAAACTTATACGAAATCTTTGCGCATTGGCGTGAAGTTATCAATCAACACTCCCGCTTCTAGACACACACAACCGTGCTCAATGTTTGGCTCTTTGTACATGGTGTCGCCCGCTTCAACGATTTTCTTCTCATCGCCGATAGTGAATTCGAACTTCCCAGACAGTACGTAAGTCAACTGCTCATGTGGGTGGTTGTGCATTGAACCAACAGCACCTTTTTCAAAGTGCACTTCAACGGCCATCATGTTGTCACTGTGCGCAAGCACTTTACGTGAGATACCGTCACCTAGGTCTTCTAGTTGGATGTCTTTGTTGTATACGAACATGGGTCTTCTTTCTCTTCGTTATCGACAAGCTTCACTTTCTTTTGCTCTCTGAGCAATTTTGCTGTGGTCATTAAGTTAACGCTTATTAGCGTCATCTCCAGCAGCGTTCCACCCATCGATCCTATGATGAAATTATTGGTCAGCCAGCATAACGCCCCGACCAAAAAACCGATTCTCATCGCCACGCCCTTGAGGACAAACACCGAGAATGTCCCGATGACAGTGCCCAAAATTGGCCAGATGTCCTGTGGCGATTCCATAATATAGAAACCACTGGCCATACTGATGGCGATGAAGATTGCTGCGACTCTTTTCGATGAAACGTAAATCGCGGTAGCCGTTCGAAGCGCTGAAAGCACTGAACTGACCACCGATACTAAAGAGCCAAGCAAGAAAAAATGCAGTAGATGGTTTAAATGAAAAACCAACATCAAAATCTTCAGCTTCTTATCGTCTTTCTGATAAAAGGTACACACCCCTAAGAAAAAGCTTAAGAATCCAAGAATTTGTGCAATCGTGTTTTGTTCCACGCGATCTACTCATTTTTCAGCGCCTAACCAAGGTTAGGCGCTAGATTGCTAATTAGCGAGCTAACCAACCACCGTCTACAGCAACAGTGTAACCGTTGATGTAAGAAGCAGCGTCAGACGCTAGGAATACACATGGGCCAGCAACGTCCTCTGGCGTGCCCCAACGATCAGCAGGGATACGCTCTAGGATAGCGGCGTTGCGATCTTCATCTGCGCGTAGTGCTGCTGTGTTGTTTGTCGCCATGTAACCCGGTGCGATTGCGTTCACGTTGATGTTGTGACGAGCCCATTCGTTTGCCATTGCGCGAGTGATACCCATAACCGCACTCTTAGATGCAGTGTAAGAAGGCACACGGATACCGCCTTGGAAAGAAAGCATAGAAGCGATGTTGATGATCTTACCGCCAGTGCCTTGAGCAATAAACTGACGCGCCACTGCTTGAGACATGAAGTAAACCGTTTTCGAGTTGATGTTCATCACG
Source organism: Vibrio sp. R15-SG3-ISO1A (assembly GCF_059833955.1). Lineage (NCBI taxonomy): Bacteria > Pseudomonadati > Pseudomonadota > Gammaproteobacteria > Vibrionales > Vibrionaceae > Vibrio > Vibrio sp. R15-SG3-ISO1A. Next base: position 6,107 of record NZ_JCBDGH010000009.1, on the reverse strand, counting down.
TCATCCCAGTTTTGCTCTGAGAAGTCGATCGCATCTTCACGACGGATGATACCTGCGTTGTTTACTAGGATATCCACTTTACCGAATTCAGTCACAGCACTGTCGATGATGCTTGGGATATCGTCTTGTTTTAGTAGGTTAGCGCGAACATCTAGGAACGTGTAACCTGCTGCATTCATTTTTTCGATGGTTTCAGTTGGTTCAACGTAGTTAACACCAACAACTTTACAACCTGCTGCTGCAAGACCTAGTGCCATACCTTGACCAAGGCCAGTGTCACAACCCGTTACGATAGCAACCTTACCTTCTAGGTTAAATGAATTAAGAATCATGTTTATTCCTCAAAAGCTGTCAAATTAACGTTCATTACGATGGCTCGCCATCCTGTGACGCTAATATAGCAATTTTTAAAACTGCATTTCAATTATTTTTAAAACAGACTTTCAAAAAGCATGACCTAGATCGTCTTTTTGTATGACAAATAGCTGCGCGGTTTCAAAATTTTAAAAACGTTTTTTGAAATAATCTGGCGACTCATCGTCTCATAGGTATAATCACCCCTAGACAACTATAACTAGGGTAAAGAGATGGAAAAGAACACCCAACCTGAAGCCGTATCCTCGGTTCTCAAGGTATTTAACATTCTTCAAGCATTGGGCGAGCAAAAGGAAATTGGTGTTTCAGAGCTGTCACAGCGTCTGATGATGTCGAAAGCGACAACGTACCGATTCCTGCAAACCATGAAAACGTTAGGCTATGTGGCACAAGAAGGTGAAGCAGATAAATACTCCCTCACCCTGAAGATGTTTGAGCTCGGCGCGAAATCACTCGAATACGTCGATCTGATTGAACTGGCCGATAAAGAGATGAAGTACATCTCGCAGCAAACCAATGAAGCGCTGCACTTAGGTGCCCTTGACGAAGACGGCATCATCTATATTCACAAAATCGACTCCAACTACAACCTACGCATGCAATCACGCGTCGGTCGTCGTAACCCTCTCTACAGTACTGCGATTGGTAAGGTATTGCTGGCGGAGCGTGATGAGAGCTTCGTACGCGATCTTCTGGCGGATGTGGAGTTTGTTAAACACACAGAACGCACACACGAAAACGTTGATCAGCTCTTATCTGAGCTTAAAAAAGTGCGTGAGCTGCATTTTGGTCAAGATAACGAAGAGCAAGAGCCAGGTCTGCGCTGTATCGCTGCGCCAATCTACGACCGTTTCGGCACGGTCATCGCTGGCGTTTCGATTTCGTTCCCGACCATTCGTTTTGATGAAAAGCGCATGTCTTACTACATTGAGCTGCTACACAATGCCGGCCGCAATATTTCTGAGAAGTTGGGTTTTAACGGCTACCCTGTGAAATAGTCCCCGCTATAGATAACGAACAACGCCCACTCGATTTACACATCCTGTGGGCGTTTTTGATCGCAGCGTTCGTCACTGCAACACTCGGCACGCAAAAAGCGGATCACCTGATCCAAACATTCATACTCCGCAACGCAATACAAAGTGCGCCCTTCTCGGCGTTGGCTGAGCAATCCCGCCGATACCAAGCTAGAGATGTGATGAGACAAAGTAGAGCCCGGTACAGACAACCGCTCCTGAATTGCGCCCACCGCCACCCCTTGATAACCCGCCTTAACGATGGTTTTGTATATCGCCAATCGAGTTGGATGGCCCAATTCTTTTAGCGCTTTGGCAACCGATTCCAGTTCCATAATTCACTCCACAGAAAAACATTTCCATTATTGTGGAACTATTGCGTATTTGCAATCGCAAAAAAGGCAGCGAACGCTGCCTTATGACTGAAATAGAGACTAGCACTACAGTGCTCGACTGCGGGTCGGTAAGAAGACCTCACCCAGCATGCAGCGTACGCTGCCGCCACCGATGGATTCGATGGTCGAAACATCAAACGCCAGCACCTTACCGTGGCTAGAGAGTTGCGCCAGTTGCGCGGGCTCAAACTCCTGATAGGCCGATTGCGACATGGCGATCACCTTGTCGCCATTGACGGTTTCAAGCTGAAGAAGGTTGCCACAAAACTGGTTCATCTGTTCCAAGCTGATTGAAATCACCTGTTTGTCTTTTGCCAAGGATTTCAAAACAAAACGGCGCTCGAACTCAGGGATCACTTCATCACAGATGACGCAAAAGCCCTCACCAATCGCCATCATCACATTGGTGTGATAGATAGGGTTGCCTGACGGCAACGCGGTTTGAAATGACACCACTTTAGGGTAACCAATACGCTCCGCGTAATCCTCCAACACTTCACGATCACAGCGCTGCGACAACGCCGCATAAATGGTGCGATTGATGTGATCCATCACCATAACACCCGTGCTTTCAAGGTGCGCGCCATGCTCAAGGTAGCTCACTAAGCTATCTTGTTGAGTCACGCTTCTTCCCGCAGCTTGCAGCGCCTCGACCAGCGCTTTGGGTCTTACTTCCTGTTGGCGATTTTGGCAAGCCATTGGGAAGGTATAGAGCGTGCCCTCAGCTGTGGTGCTGAACCAGTTATTGGGAAAGACCGCATCTGGCGTCTCAATCTCCGAGGTGGGGTAGTCAAACTCAATCACCTGAACGCCCGCAGCACGAAGCTTCGCCACCATAGCGTTAAACTCCGCCATCGCCTTGCGGCGAATCGCGCTCGTTTCAGCCCCGATGACATGCTGAAATTCATTGTCTTTGGCGGTTTGCGCGTTAAAAGCAAACTCTTTTGGTGGCACCATCACAACGCAGTTCGCGTTCTGTGCCCGTAACATGTCGTTATTCGCTAAGGAATTCACTACAGATTGCTGTTCCAACATGATGACCAACTCGCATTTTTTCACTTGATGAAGCCAATTGTAGACATAATGTTAAACAAAAAATCACTGAAATCACGCAGCGAAATGAGTATAAATCAGTAATATTTGCTGATTATAATTTTCAATGCAGCAAATATTACCGCCACCAGCGCCACTCAGAGTTTCATCATGAATAATATGCACAAATAAGAATATCGCACTGGTTACATTCTGATTACTAACGCGTTACCATTGCGTATCCTTTCATATTGAGCCATTTTTGCCTTTAGGAAACACGCATGTTTAACAAGTTTGAGCAGTGGACACACCCTTTTCCACGTCAAGAGCCCGACCAGCCGCCAATGGGCATTTGGGCCTTTTGCCGCCACTACACCCGAGGCTTTGAAAAGCCACTGCTGCTCATGTCAATTCTGTCAATGATCGTCGCGGTGGTAGAGGTGTCGCTGTTTGGTGCAATGGGCAATCTCGTCGACTGGTTGACGCATAGCGACCCTGCGACATTCTGGCAAGAGAACCAAACGCAGTTGCTGTTTTATGCGGCGCTGCTTCTCATCATCATGCCGTTGCTGATCTTGGCGCACTCTTTGGTCATCCACCAGTCACTGCTGGGTAACTACCCTATGGCTATCCGCTGGCTAGCTCATCGCTATTTACTCAAACAAAGCCTGACCTTCTATCAAGATGACTTTGCCGGCCGAGTGGCAACCAAAGTCATGCAAACGTCCCTTGCGGTGCGCGAAACCGTGATGAAAACCATGAACGTGTTTGTTTATGTCGCGGTCTATTTTACCTCCATCGTCGTGCTCCTCGCTCAGGCAGACTGGCGCTTGATGATCCCGATGCTGATTTGGTTATGCTGCTACGTGGGGATTCAGCTCTACTTTGTGCCAAAGCTTAAAGACATCGCGTCACACCAAGCCGATGCGCGTTCCACCATGACAGGACGCATCGTCGACAGTTACACCAATATCGCCACCGTCAAATTGTTCTCCCACAGTCAGCGGGAAACCGACTACGCCGAAACTGGGATGCGTGGCTTTTTGGATACCGTCTATCACCAGATGCGCTTGGTCACAGGGTTCAATGTTGCAGTGGAAATCACCAACTATGTGTTGGTCTTTACGATCAGTGCGCTCTCAATCGTACTGTGGATGAACGATGCCGTCAGTGTCGGGGCGATCGCCATCGCCATTGCCCTCGCACTGCGCATCAACGGTATGTCAATGTGGATCATGTGGGAAGTGGGCGCGCTGTTTGAAAACATGGGCACCGTGGTAGATGGGATGAAAACCCTCTCAAAACCGGTGGATATCCAAGATGCGCCCAACGCCAAAGCGCTCAATGTCACTGATGGCGAAATCAAGTTTGATAACGTGAGCTTTCACTATGGTGATAAAACTAAAGGGGTGCTCTCTCACCTTAATCTAACCATCAAACCGGGTGAAAAAGTGGGTCTAGTGGGCCGCTCTGGCGCAGGAAAGTCCACCCTAGTAAACCTTCTACTACGTTTTCATGATGTCGAAAGCGGGCAAATCACCATTGATGGCCAAGCGATCAATGCGGTAACCCAAGACTCGCTGCGCAGTAACATCGGTATGGTGACGCAAGACACCTCCCTGCTGCATCGCTCTATTCGTGACAACATCGTTTACGGCAACCCTGAGGCTAGCGAGGAAGCGCTGTTACGTGCCACTCAACAGGCGCACGCGCATGAGTTTATTGAAACCCTGAGTGACCCTTTTGGTAATACGGGTTACGACGCGCAAGTCGGTGAGCGAGGGGTGAAACTGTCTGGCGGGCAACGTCAGCGTATCGCTATTTCTCGTGTGCTGCTAAAAGACGCGCCATTGTTGATTTTAGATGAAGCTACCTCGGCGCTCGATTCGGAAGTCGAAGCGGCGATTCAAGAGAGTTTGAATGAGCTGATGGAAGGAAAAACCGTCATCGCTATTGCGCACCGACTCTCAACTATCGCTGCGATGGATCGCCTTATCGTCCTTGACCAAGGTCAAGTCGTCGAGCAAGGCACCCACCAAGAGTTGATCAGTGCCGGAGGGATATACTCGCAGTTGTGGGCACATCAAACCGGCGGGTTTATTGGCGATAATGACACGCTTGATGCGGCCTCATCGCAATCACTCGCTCATTGATTCTCTTTGCGACTTATTCCCTAGCGTACCTTATCTTTTACGGGATGTGTCTTTAACGAGATTTCGATTGCTTATCTTGATACATGCGCTTGTCGGCCAGTTCGACAAGCTCTTGTATCGACAGTTTAGCGTTAGAACTGGCAGAGGTAATGCCCACGCTAAACTCTATTGCATAGGCATGACCGCTGCGTTGATTGTGAGCCTCTATCGCCTGCTTAAACCGCTCTATCACCACACCCGCAACCGGCTCTGACGCGCCAGACATCAACACAACAAACTCATCACCGCCAATACGAGCAAACACATCGGACTCACGAAAGGAGTCTCGCATCGTCGCAGCAAACGCTTTGAGTAGCGCATCCCCAGCACTGTGACCGTGGGTATCGTTGATGTGCTTAAAGTTATCGAGATCAAAATAGGCCAAGGAGAGGGGTAACTGCGCCGCGCGGCAGTAATCGACCGACTTTGCGCCCAAGGCGAAAAATCCGCGCCGGTTTGAGATCAGCGTTAGAGGGTCTAAGGTCGCGGTTAAACTGTTCGACAGCTCCTGCTCGGCAATTTTGGCCAAATCCAGCAAGTCGTTGATCTCATCCGGTGAGAAGTGTCTCGGTTTGGTGTCGATAATGCACAGAGTGCCGAGCTTGGTACCGTCGTGATACACCAAAGGCACACCAGCATAAAAGCGAATATGGGGCGCACCGGAGACCAAAGGATTATCAGCGAATCGCTCATCTTGAGTGGCATCTTCAATCACGAACGGCGCATCACCCAAGATCGCGTGGCCACAAAAAGAGACATCACGCCCGGTTTCTTTCGCCTCCAAGCCAAAACAAGATTTGAACCATTGACGGTTCACATCCACCAAGCTGACCAAGGCCATTGGCACGTCAAACAACCGCTTCGCAAGGCGAGCCACGCGGTCAAAACGCTCCTCTGGTTCCGTGTCGAGAATCTGAAGCTGGTGAAGGCTTTGGATGCGTTGCTGCTCATCGGGTGGTAAATCAGGCGCTTTCATCTCTGGCTCGTGTCTTATTGATAAATGAGTAAGGTACCTTAAAGAATAGCACCGAAAGTTCGCCTTGCTTGCTCCGCGACAAACCCGTGGTTCCCCCAAGCAAAATACTAGCGCTTGACAT
>NZ_JCBDGH010000008.1:0-13283 GCF_059833955.1 Vibrio sp. R15-SG3-ISO1A | reverse complement strand
TGTTTCACCCGCGCTCACTGGCGGTATGGTAACGCTCAAGCGTATGCGCAACGGAGCTTCATAATTTCTTGATTCACTTCCTTCACCGCTTTGAAGTGTTTGCTTTCTGCTTTTGCGGGTAGGATGAGCTTGCCATTATCAAACTCGAAACCTCCGACTCCGTAGATGTAGATTCTTCCCTTAAATAGCCGACTCACGTGTTTAGCAATCATACTTGGTGTATAGCGCTTAAACAGTCTCATACGTTGTTCCTTTTCTTTAGCAAGCACTGCGAATCATACTAAATTCCCCAATTAGAATGTGTGATTGTTATGGGGGAATATGCAGTTAAAGTCTTTCTATTTGGATATTTGTGTTGCTGTAGGCAAATTTACGGATAAATATCCAAATTGGTGTGATTGTTACCTCATTTATGTTCTGTCGATTCTGTTCGGTTTGGGGTTTCTCAACGCCGGCAATTAAGCCAGAGCAATATGACAGAAATAAGAATAGCCCAAACTAATAGGAAAGTGTTAGAAAATTGTTAATTGCCAGAAAAAATGCCCGCACAAGGCGGGCGAATAGTCACAGATGCATTACACAAAAAGTGGATGTCCTGAAACAATCAGTGGATTCACTTTTTTGTTGGAGAAGGATTACACTACGCGCTTTACACTAGGTGAATAAAATCGCAGTGCCAAGCAATACATCTTAATTCGCTCGATTCTTAAACCAACGCGAGCAGGATACTGCATTTTATTTCTGGTGACTATATATGCTTTAAAAATGAATAAAAATTTTTAATTAGTGATTACTAATTGCGATCTTTGTCACACAATCTCTGAAAGTGAGAGCTGTGTATCATGTATGAATGATATCTGATACCAAGGGTTGGCAAAGCTTAAGCAGGTCGTCGCACTGAAGAGCGATACCTGCAAGGGGAGAACCACTACTAATGGTGACAATGGGTTCATTAAGAATGTGAGCATCGAACAGTATCGGCATTTCCTGAGCGAGTAGTAAAGGCACTACAGCTCCGATAGGGTAGCCGGTGATAGTGGGGACTTCGTCTATCGGAACGCAGGTCATGCGGCGCCAATTGAGCTGCGCTCTCACTTTTTTCGGGTCAACGCGGCAGTGCCCAGGGGCGCACGCCAAGGCGTAGCGATCGCTCATATCACGCAGCAAAATAGACTTAACCATTTGGGCTGGGCGCACGCCACGTTGCCGTGCTGCCTCGTCAATTGTGATCGCTTCGCTCTCGTGAGGCAGCAAGCGATAAGACACCTGCTGCTGCTCTAGAAACTGCGTGACTTGAGTGCGGATATGCTTACGCCTCGTCAAGTGAGTATGGCAACGGTGCAAACGTCAGACGAGAGTGCTCAAGGTGCTTGAAACGAAAGGGCGTCTCTGCCTCTAGGTTATTTGGCAGCACCGCTAACGCGAGACACACGCCATCGGTGTATTGGTAGCTCGCCAATACATGGCCCGCACTGCGCCAGTTGTCACCGACCGCACGTTCAAGTTCCGCGTTTTCTTCCAGCGCTACATCGCACTGGCCTTTTAAAATAAACAGGGCTCGCTTGTTGATGCCACGGTATTTCGCTCGTGCTACGGTTTCTTGTCCGGTGTAGCAGCCTTTTGTGAAGCTAATCCCGCCGAGAGCTTGAAGGTTCAGCGCTTGAGGAATGTGCTCATTTTGCTGCGCTTGAGTAAGGCTAGGGCTGGCCAATTGAATGTCGTACAGGCGCCACAGTGACTCATCGCTCTTTTGCCCTTCAAAGGTATCGACGATTTGAAATGCCGTCTCTTCATTGGTGATCACAACCCAGCGCTGCTGGCCGATACGTACCGCGCTGCCTTCGTGTAGCAAACGCACATCACCGCGCTCTTGAGTCAAAGCATCAATAAATGCATCGGCGGCACTGCCCATCACGCCCAGGAGTGTTAGCGAACTTTCACTGAACTCCACTTTGGAAAAAATGGCGTATTTTTTTAACTCGGCGATCTCTTTCTCAACTAAAGCCTTAGGCTGAAACATCCCATAACCTTGTTGGTGATGAAAGAGATGAAACGCACTCCATACCTTACCTTTCGCATCGCAATGGGCGCCGAGGCGAACTTCATCTTGCGCCAGAGTCACGACGTCACAGGTCAACTGCCCTTGCAGGTAAGACTTACTGTCTTGGCCGGCTGCCTGAATTAGTGCCCAAGACTCCAGTGGCGCTATGGCAAGCGAAGGAAGAGCGTCTTGCGAAGAGAGTGGGAGTGGCGAAAATGTCGTGTTCCAGTCCATAGTTGACTACCTAATGAGTAATGAAGGTGACTTAATTGGGCTATCATAATGCCCCTCTGCGCCCTGAAACAACCTTTGTCTTCAACAGCAAGCGTTCGGACTGTGACTGAGTTAGTAGTTGCAAAGTGCTTTGCTTGTTACACTCGGCGAAAACAACCGACAAGGTGAGGAATAAATAGAATGTACACCGCGGAAGAGAAAGCGCGTATCAAATGGGGATGTCGCCGAGGAATGTTGGAACTGGATGTGGTCATCATGCCGTTTTTCGAAGAGTGCTTTGATAGCCTACAAGAAAACGAACAGCGCGATTTTGTGTCACTGCTAGAGTGTGATGATCCGGACTTGTTCACCTGGATAATGGGACACGGTCGCAGTGAAAACCTAGGTCATGCAGCAATGGTGGACAAAATTGTCGCCCACAACCTCAGTAAGGTACGTTAACTCCCCTTCATCCATGAGCGTTTACGCTCATCCTTCTTTTATGGCTGCTCAAGTCAATGTCATTGTATCGATGTTGACTTGCTGTCTGCTCATCACAAGCGCTTTACCTTTAGTTGTGACGCCTATTGTGTTGTTGCCTCTGTTTCGATGGGCCAACTCAGACGGGATGCTTCAGGAGTCTCTAAAGGGGGCTATCACATTTGATGCTGATTTTTGCTATCACTACCAAGGTCGACAGTTTGGGATCAAAGCGGTCTCCACCGCTTTGTCTGCGTGGGCGCTGTGTTTGACACGTAGTGACGGTAAGCGTGTGTTGTTGTGGCGAGACAGTCTGCCCGATGAGCACTATCGACATTTGCTGGTGGCGTTGCGTCAAACCAAGTTGCAGCAAACAAAAAGGGAGCAGCGCGCTCCCTAGTGTTAATTTTTGATCGACTGACGTCTATCTGGCACGAGAATGGTCGGGCCGCTGTCTTTGGCCAGTTCAGGGTAGTCGAGGGTGTAATGCAAGCCGCGACTCTCTTTACGTTGCATGGCACAGCGCACCATTAACTCTGCCACTTGGAGCAGATTTCGCAATTCCAACAGGTTATTCGAGACTTTAAAGTTGCTGTAGTACTCGTGTGTCTCTTGCTGAAGCAGTTGGATACGGCGCATGGCGCGCTCTAAGCGTTTGTCGGTACGGACAATGCCCATGTAATCCCACATGAACAGGCGCAGTTCATGCCAGTTATGTTGGATCACCACCTCTTCGTCTGAGCAGCTGACTTGGCTTTCATCCCAAGCCGGTAAGTTCGAGGCCAGTGTCGCCGATGGCAGTTTCTCAATGATGTCTTGTGAGGCAGACCATGCATACACCACACACTCGAGCAGAGAGTTCGAGGCCATGCGGTTGGCACCATGCAAGCCGGTGTAACTCACTTCACCGATCGCATAAAGCTGCGCCAAATCGGTTTGACCATTGAAGTCGACCATCACGCCACCACAAGTGTAGTGAGCAGCCGGAACGACAGGAATCGGCTCTTTGGTCATATCAATACCAAGATCGAGCAAACGCATATTGATGGTTGGGAAATGCTTCTCGATAAAGTCTGCCGGTTTGTGGCTAATGTCGAGATACATGCAATCGGCACCTAGGCGTTTCATCTCGAAGTCGATAGCGCGAGCCACCACATCTCGAGGGGCCAGCTCTTCTCTCTCATCGAAATCGGGCATAAAGCGAGAACCATCGGGGCGGCGTAAGTACGCACCTTCACCACGCAGTGCTTCAGTGAGCAAGAAGTTTCGCGCCTCTGGATGATAGAGACAGGTTGGGTGGAATTGGTTGAACTCTAAGTTCGCCACTCGGCAGCCTGCACGCCACGCCATCGCGATACCGTCACCGGATGAGACGTCAGGGTTTGAGGTGTATTGGTAGACTTTGGAGGCGCCGCCGGTGGCTAATACCACAAACTTTGCACGCACGGTTTCGACGTGTTCTTGGTTACGGTTCCAAATATAGGCGCCGATGACTTTGTCCTTATCACCGCCTATTTTATCTTCTGTGATGAGGTCGAGCGCGTTATGGCGTTCGAGCACCGTGATGTTTGGGTGGTTGTGAGCGTTGTCTTGCAGCGACGTTTGCATTGCCATGCCCGTTGCATCGGCCGCGTGCAAAATGCGTCGGTGGCTGTGGCCGCCTTCACGCGTGAGATGGTAGCGAGGCGATTCGCCATTGCCGTCGTCATCTTCTTTGTCGAAGGGTACACCACCATCAATCAACCACTGCACGCATTTTTTTGCATTTTCGGCGATAAATGTGACGCTTTCCTCTTCGCACAATCCTGCACCAGCGATGAGGGTGTCTTGGACATGGGATTCAATACTGTCTGATTCGTCGAAAACGGCGGCAATGCCTCCTTGTGCATAGTAAGTCGCGCCTTCGCTACGCGGCCCTTTGCTCAATACAATGACCTTGCCATGCTCCGCCACTCTAAGCGCCAATGAAAGACCCGCAGCGCCGCTGCCCACCACTAACACATCACATTGATGTTCACGGTTTGTGTTCATAAAACTGTTACGTTCCCGAGTTAATTTGTACCCGACAAAATCCATCCGCCACGGTCAGCTGTCGCGTACGGGTAGCCATGAATTGCAATAAAAGCTTGCTCTGGCTTGCTATCATAGCACCGCCAGTGGTGCAATTCTTCGTAAATTACATTGCTTTTCCCCTTGGCACTGCGCACAATCAAATCGTCTTCGTGGCAAGGGCATCACTTCTCAAAAAATAGTGAAATTTGTTTTGAACTTTATTTTTATTACTAGGTCACAATAGTGCTCAAGTAAGCAGTGGTGTCAATACTACATTTTGCATAATTAATGCTCATATCTGAGAGGATAAGAGTCGATAACAATAGGAGTACCCGCTCGAATGAACGAGCAGCTGACCGATCAAGTATTAATTGAGCGAGTTCAGAATGGAGATAAGCAAGCGTTCAACCTGTTGGTGATTCGCTATCAAAACAAAGTCTGTAATCTTATCTCCCGCTACATCAATAACCCAGGGGATGTCCCGGATGTAGCACAAGAAGCATTTATTAAGGCGTATCGAGCCATCCCAAGTTTTCGAGGCGAGAGCGCGTTTTACACTTGGTTGTATCGAATAGCCGTTAATACTGCGAAAAACCATATTGTTGCCCAAGGTCGCAGACCACCCGCGCAAGATGTGGATACTGAAGAAGCTGAATATTACGAAAACGGTAGTGCACTGAAAGAAATATCGAACCCTGAGAATTTAACGTTGTCCAACGAATTGAAACACGTTGTTTTCAGTGCGATTGAAGCACTGCCTGATGATTTAAAAACCGCGATGACATTGCGTGAGCTCGATGGCTTGAGCTATGAAGAGATTGCTGCGGTTATGGATTGCCCAGTAGGAACCGTACGTTCGAGAATATTCCGTGCTCGAGAGGCGGTGGAGAAGAAAATCCAACCGCTAATGCAACGTCAATGATAGGTAAATGACAACCCTAATGCCTGATAGATAGGATTAATGGTGAATGATAATGGCTGACAAAGAGAAACTTTCAGCGCTCATGGATGGAGAGTTGGTGGACAAAGGTCTGATTGCAGAGCTCGAGCAAGATGCGTCCAGCCAACAAGCTTGGAAGCATTACCATCTCATTGGTGATGTCATGCGTGGCGATGCGCCGCAAAAGCCTGAATGGAATATCGCAGACAGTGTTGCTTTGGCTTTGGAGTCTGAGCCAAAGCATTCTACTCTGCAAGATACGTCAGTGCGAGAGATCAACGAGACTGCGGTAGAGTCGCAGCCGACGCCTGCTCAAGCCCGTCGTCAGTTGCCCGCATGGCTCAATCAGTTTGGCCAAGTCGCGGTCGCGGCTTGCGTATCGCTGGCCGTTATTTTAGGCGTTCAGCAATACGGTGGGTCTGACGCCGCAGCGCCAGAATCAGACCAGTTACCTGTTTTGCAAACCATTCCGTTTGCGGGCAGTGCAGAGCCGGTCAGCTTGACGCGTTCGTCGGTTGAGCCGCAATCCAGTACGGCGAGTCAAGTCGATGTGCAAGAGCAACGCCGTCGCATTAACGCTATGCTGCAAGATTATGAACTTCAGCTGCGTCTGAACAGTAAAACAGAGCAGATGAATGACCACCCAGAAATGGTAGTTGAATGAGAAAAATCCTGATCAGTGCGCTGGCACTGTTCAGTTTGAATACACCAATCGCCTTTGCAGCCGATGACGCTGCGAAGGCGTTGTTGGATCAAATGAACGATGCCAGCCAGCACCTCAATTACGAGCTTTCTTACATCCTGATCAAGAAAAACAGTATTGAGCCTTTGCTGTACCGTCACGCGCGAGCGGACGACCAACAACTTGCCCACCTTGTCTATCTCAGTGGGCCTATCCGTGAAGTGATTCGCCGTGGCAATGAAGTCAGCTACATTGAGCCTGGTGTCGAACCGTTTACGATTGAGTCGGGTGAAATTGTCGCCCCCACCATCCCTTTGCTTAATGCCGACGTTGACGAATTAAGCCAGTACTACGATTTCGTCCAAGTGGGCCGAGCTCGCGAGGCCGGTACGGCGTGCCAAGTGCTGCGTGTTGTACCCAAAGACGGATTGCGTTACTCCTACGTGCTGTGGGTCGATGAGAAAACGCATTTGCCTCTAAGAGCGGATCTGGTGGATCGTGATGGCGAAGTGTTAGAGCAATATCGCACCATTTCCTATAGCGTCAACGAGCATATTGGCACGATTTTAAGTGGTTTGAATGAGGTGAAATTGCCAGAGGTCCTCTCACTGCCCAAAGGCAGTTTAGACAATCCTAATTGGCATGCAGACTGGATTCCAAACGGCTTTGAGCCCAAAGAGCTCAACCGTTATCGTATGGCCAACACTGAGCGTATGGTGGAGAGTCAAATGTACAGTGACGGTCTGTTCAGCTTCTCGATCTATGTCTCCGACAGTGACAATCTGTCACTCAAAGGGCAGCTTGTTCGTCAAGGTCGAAGAACGTTGCACAGCTTTGTTAGTGGTTCAGCGGAAATCTCTGTGATTGGCGATATTCCTCCTGCGACGGCAAAACGCATCGCTCAGTCCGTCACGATTGATGCTTCAAGGCACAACCAATGATGACGGCATTGGCGACCGTCTCCTCGGTCAAGGCGCACCATGGCGGATTTCACGTGGAGCTGAGCTGTGAGCAGCAGACCAGTTGCAGCAGTTGCTCGTCGCAAAAAAGCTGCGGCACGGGGATTGTGTCGAAAGCGGTTGGCAATAAATCACTCTACTGGCACTTAGAGACCAAACAAGCGGTACGTGAAGGGCAGGTGGTGGAAATTGGCCTGCCTGAGAAACGCGTGTTGCAGTCGGCCGCGCTGGTCTATCTGTTGCCATTGTTTGGTTTGATCCTGGGGGCTTGGCTTGGCTCCGCTCTCATCGCGCCTTGGTTTGACCTTGGCGAGGGCGTCGTCATTTTGTGCTCCGCACTGGCAACGGCAGCGGGTATCCTCTTTGCCAAGACGTTCGCCTCTCATCTTGAGCGACAGTCGTCGCAACAAGTCACTTTGATACGGATTCTGGGTGAGCCAATTAGCTAGTGCGTAGCGCTTAGAAATTGGGTAGAATCTGCCAACTTGTTTGAAATGCCGTCATATGACGGCTTTCTCATACCAATCTGGATAACTCTCTGAACTGAACTGCTCAGCAGAGGGTTATTTCGATTGGTATTTCGTCCCTATTTGAAAGAGTTTAGTCACACCAAATCATGAAGCACATTCGTAACTTTTCGATCATTGCCCATATCGACCACGGTAAGTCGACCCTATCAGACCGTTTAATCCAAGTTTGTGGTGGTTTAAGCGACCGTGAAATGGCCGCTCAGGTTCTCGACTCAATGGATCTGGAGCGTGAGCGTGGTATCACCATCAAATCGCAGAGTGTGACACTGAACTACACCGCTAAAGACGGTGAAACTTATCAGCTCAACTTTATCGACACTCCAGGGCACGTTGACTTTGCCTACGAGGTGTCGCGCTCTTTGGCGGCTTGTGAAGGTGCGCTGTTGGTGGTGGATGCCGGTCAAGGCGTTGAAGCACAAACCCTAGCGAACTGCTACACCGCGATCGAAATGGATCTGGAAGTCGTGCCTATTCTGAACAAGATTGACTTGCCTGCCGCTGATCCTGAGCGCGTTGCCGAAGAGATCGAAGAGATCGTCGGGATTGATGCGATGGAGGCTACTCGCTGCTCAGCGAAGACGGGTCTAGGTGTCGAAGATGTGCTGGAAAACATCGTTGCTGCGATTCCAGCGCCAGAAGGTGATCCCGATGCACCTCTGCAAGCGTTGATCATCGACTCTTGGTTTGACAACTACTTAGGTGTCGTCTCTTTGGTGCGCATCAAGAACGGTCAATTGAAAAAGAACGACAAGATCAAAGTGATGAGCACAGGTCAAACTTGGGGGGTGGATCGTTTAGGTATTTTCACGCCAAAACAAATCGATACCGACATTCTTCGCACTGGCGAAGTCGGTTGGGTTGTGTGTGGTATCAAAGACATCTTGGGCGCGCCTGTTGGTGATACGCTGACGTTGGCGAAAAACGGCAGTGAAAAACCACTACCGGGCTTTAAGAAAGTCAAACCTCAGGTGTATGCGGGTCTCTTCCCTGTCTCCTCAGACGATTACGAAAACTTCCGTGACGCGCTAGGTAAACTGAGTTTGAACGATGCCTCTTTGTTCTATGAGCCAGAAAACTCGGCGGCACTGGGCTTTGGCTTCCGTTGTGGTTTCCTTGGCATGCTGCACATGGAGATCATTCAAGAGCGTCTAGAGCGTGAATACGATCTTGATCTTATCACCACTGCGCCAACCGTAGTGTACGAAGTGGAAAAGACCGACGACACGCTGATCTATGTGGATAGCCCAGCAAAACTGCCGGCGATCAACGATATCGAAGAGATTCGTGAGCCAATTGCACGTTGTAATATTTTGGTGCCTTCTGATTACTTAGGTAACGTGATTACCTTGTGTGTTGAAAAGCGCGGCGTTCAAGTGGATATGGTGTACCACGGCAACCAGGTGGCGGTGACTTACGATATCCCGATGGCAGAGGTGGTGCTTGATTTCTTCGACCGCTTGAAGTCTACCTCACGTGGTTACGCTTCTCTGGATTACAACTTCCAACGCTTTGAAGCGTCTAACATGGTACGCGTGGATGTACTGCTCAACGGTGATAAAGTCGACGCGCTGGCGCTAATCACGCACAAAGATCAATCGCAAACTCGAGGCCGTCAGCTGGTGGAAAAAATGAAAGAGTTCATTCCACGTCAGATGTTTGATATTGCGATTCAAGCGGCGATCGGTAACCACATCATCGCTCGTTCTACGGTGAAGCAGTTGCGTAAAAACGTTATCGCTAAATGTTACGGTGGTGACGTGAGTCGTAAGAAGAAACTACTGAAGAAGCAAAAAGAGGGTAAGAAGCGTATGAAGCAGATCGGTAATGTCGAGCTGCCACAAGAAGCGTTCCTTGCTATTCTGCACGTAGGCAAAGATTAAGTTTGCCCACCGGTAAAGATTGAGCGCGCTAGTAGGTCGGCGATGTTGACTTGCTTTGGCGCCAACGTTTTGAGTGAAAGGGGTTACCCTTTCACTTTCGTATTTTTGAGATAAGGGAAGTCAATGGCGAACACATTTTCACTCATCCTAGTCATCGTCACTTTGGTGACAGGTATTGTTTGGCTACTGGAGAAGCTGGTTTTTGCTAAGCAGCGTCAACGCCAAGTGATGGATATCGAAGCGCAAACCACAGGTTTGGATGACGCGACGTTAGCCAAAGTGAAAAAGCAGCCTTGGTGGATCGAGAACAGTGTCTCCATCTTCCCCGTGATTGCGATTGTGTTGGTGCTGCGCTCGTTCATTTATGAGCCGTTTCAGATTCCATCAGGCTCCATGATGCCAACGCTATTAGTCGGCGACTTTATCCTGGTTGAGAAATACGCTTATGGACTCAAAGATCCCGTTTGGCGTACACAACTGGTGGAAACAGGTAAACCGGAGCGCGGTGATACGGTCGTCTTTAAGTATCCACCACAACCGAGTATCGATTATATCAAACGCGTGGTCGGCCTTCCGGGTGATACCGTGCGTTACAGCAGCAAAAAAGAGATCTGCATTCAGCCACAAGGTGAGAGCACTTGCCGCCAAGTGGGACTATCGAATGTGGTAGAGAGTCCGTTTATTCAAGACGGCGTACCACTTATCCAACTGAATGAAGAGTTGGGTGAAGTGGAGCATCAAATTTTGGTTAACCCACTTCGCCGCGATCGCGTGTCGGCGTATCAGCCACGCAGTGGTGTGAACGAGTGGGTCGTACCGCAAGGGCACTATTTTGTCATGGGTGACAACCGTGACAACAGTGCTGACAGCCGCTACTGGGGCTTTGTTCCAGAGGCCAACCTCGTTGGCAAGGCCGTTGCAATTTGGATCAGTTTTGAGTTTGATCGTGATGCAGACAGTGTCTTACCGACTTGGATTCCAACTGGTGTGCGTTTTAACCGCATTGGTGGCATTAACTAGCTTGTTTAAAGCACAAACTATCGAGAGAGCATGAATTCTCCAATCACTAATCTAGAAAACAGACTCGGCTATCCGTTCAACGATGCCGAGTTACTCCAACTTGCGCTGACGCACCGCAGCGCAAATGGAAAACACAATGAGCGTCTTGAGTTTCTGGGCGATTCAATTTTAAGTTTTGTCATTGCTGACGATCTTTATCACCGCTTCCCTAAAGTGAACGAAGGGGACATGAGCCGTATGCGTGCGACCTTAGTGCGTGGCAATACGCTGGCGGAACTGGGTCGAGAATTCGAACTCGGAGATCACTTAAAATTAGGTCCAGGTGAGTTAAAAAGTGGCGGTTTCCGTCGTGATTCCATTCTTGCCGATGCCGTAGAGGCAATCATTGGGGCGATATACTTGGATAGCGATATTGAAGTGGTCCGTAGGATTATACTCAGCTGGTACCAGAGTCGTTTGGATGCCATTAAGCCGGGGGTATCGCAAAAAGATCCCAAGACGCGTTTGCAAGAATTTCTGCAAGGGCGAAGAAAACCGCTTCCTGTCTATACAGTGACTACTATTAAAGGTGAAGCACACAACCAGCAATTTACGGTTTCGTGTGAAGTGGCAGGCATCGGAGATCCTGTCATTGGCAAAGGCACCAGCCGCCGCAAGGCAGAACAAGCGGCTGCGGAATTAGCGCTAGAGCAACTTAACAATGACTGACTCAACTGACAACAACGAATTTGATATCGATGCGTTCTTTTCATCAAGTGGTGAAACCGCGTCGCCAGAGAACCAACACTGTGGTTTTATTGCCATTGTTGGCCGACCGAATGTTGGCAAATCGACACTGCTGAATCGCATTCTAGGTCAAAAAATTTCGATAACTTCACGTAAACCTCAGACCACGCGCCACCGTATTATGGGTGTGGACACAGAAGGGGATTACCAAGCGATTTATGTCGATACCCCAGGGCTACACATTGAAGAGAAACGCGCCATCAACCGTTTGATGAACCGCGCGGCCAACTCTTCATTGAGTGATGTCAATCTGGTGTTTTTCCTCGTTGATGGCACCCACTGGACCAAAGACGATGAGATGGTGCTCACCAAGTTGCAGAAGTCGAAGTTCCCTGTTGTGCTTTGTGTCAACAAAGTCGACAACGTTCAAGATCGCAACGAAGTGATGCTGCACATGATGGATCTGTCGAAGAAGATGGAATTCGTCGATGTGGTACCGATTTCGGCCAAACACGGTAAAAACATTGATGTGCTGCGCAAGCATGTCCGTGAACACTTACCTAAAGCGGCCCATCACTTCCCTGAAGAGTATGTGACTGACCGCTCTCAGCGCTTTATGGCGTCTGAAATTGTGCGTGAAAAGTTGATGCGCTTTACTGGCGAAGAGTTGCCTTATTCGGTGACGGTGGAAATCGAGCGTTTCGATTACAACCCAGACACCGACGGTTTCCACATCAACGCACTGATCTTGGTCGAACGCAGTGGCCAGAAGAAAATGGTCATCGGTAAAGGCGGCGAGAAGATTAAGACGATTGGTCGCGAAGCGCGCCTTGATATGGAAGAACTGTTTGGCCGTAAGGTCTACTTAGAAACGTGGGTTAAAGTGAAATCGGGTTGGGCGGATGACGAGCGTGCACTGCGCTCTCTCGGTTACATCGACGATCTTTAACCGTTGGCTCTCTTAGCGCCTCGCTAAGAGAGCACTCTCCTCACTAGGTTGACGAAGGATCGCAACCTCGTGTCTGTTGTGATCAAAGGCTATGTCATCAGAAGGTTTACAACGCTGCTTTGTACTTCATCGCCGACCCTATAGCGAATCGAGCCTGATTCTTGACGTCTTCAGTGAAGAGTATGGCCGCATCACCTTGATGGCAAAAGGTGCACGCAGCAAACGTTCTAACCTCAAAGGGGCGCTGCAACCCTTTACACCACTACTATTGAAATGGTCAGGCAAAGGTTCAATGAAAACACTGCGCCAAGCCGAGCCGATCAGTTTAGGTCTCCCTCTTTTTGGTATCCATCTCTATTCCGCTATGTACGTCAATGAGTTGATTGGCCGAGTGTTGATGGCCGAAGTGGCGATGCCCGCTCTGTTTCATGACTACCTGCATGCGTTGACGGAGTTGGCGCAAAGCGAGAATCCAGAGCCTGCTTTACGCCGCTTTGAATTGGCACTGCTGTCGGCGATGGGGTATGGCGTGGATTTTTTACACTGTGCGGGCAGTGGTGAGCCAGTCTCACCGGAGATGACCTATCGCTATCGCGAGCAGAAGGGATTCATTGCCTCAGTGAGAAACGACAACCTGACGTTTTTAGGCAATGAACTGATCGCGATCAGCGAGCGTCGCTTCACCACAAAAGAACAACTCAAAGCGGCAAAACGCTTTACACGACTGGCCTTAAAGCCGTATCTTGGCGGCAAACCTTTAAAAAGCAGGGAACTTTTCATTGCAAGGGTTCCCAGAGCACGGAGTATGGAA
>NZ_JCBDGH010000007.1:0-5048 GCF_059833955.1 Vibrio sp. R15-SG3-ISO1A | reverse complement strand
CGATAAGAACGAGAGCATCTGCTGCTCTGTCAAAAAGCCCAGTTCAATCAGCGCAGCACCGAGCTTTCTGCCGGTCGATTTTTGGGCCGACAGCGCTTGCTCAACTTGCTGCTCGGTAATGATCCCCTCTTCAACCAACAAGTCACCGAGACGTTTTCTGAGTTTAATTTTCACGGGTGGGCTCCTGTAGTTGAGCAATAATCGCGAGGCGGTCGCGGGCAAATTGTTGAGATTGACTGGATAAGCCGAGATTCGATAGGGCTTGCTGATACGCTTGTTGCGCGCCGTCTAATTCAAACGCGCGCTCTTTGGCAATCGCCAAACCGAGCCACCAGCGCCCGCTGTCGGGCTCACGCTCAGTGAGTGCTTGATAGCTCTCTTTGGCGAGGGCGTTTTGCTGCTGCTTTTGTGCCAGTGCCGCGCGCAAAGAGAGATACTCCACCGAGGCTTGTCGTGGCAGATACGCCACCGCGGTCAATGCAGCCGTATTTTGCTGCTCTTTGATGAGCAATGTCGCCAGCGCGATGCGCAGCTCATTGTTCTCTTTGTCTAGGCTGATGCCCTTTTGCAGCATATCGACCGATTTACGCACTTCCCCTTTGCCATAGTAGAGCGCCGCGAGACGTTTGCGGATCTCGATATCTTCCGGGGTGTAGTTCAGCGCTTGATGATAATGCTCAAGGGCCTCTTTTAAATTGTTACTCTCGAGCGCTTTTTGCCCGCGCGCCTGCGCTTTCTCGGCCAATTGTGCAGGCGTCAGTTCAACGTGCTCCACCACCATGCTGCCGCTCGATTCATTTCCCTTCGAGACCGTGCTATTCGAAACAGTGCTATTCGAGGCTGTGCCACCAACCGAATTGGTACGCGACGTATTGGAAACGCTCTCCTCTTGCACCTCGGTGGCGCTTATCGGCGTTGCTACTTTGGCAGCCAACACAGGTTTCTCCACCGCGGGCTTATCGTCCACAGTTGAGGAAGACGCTCTAGATGGCGAAGAGGCATGCTGAGTCGATGGTGCCGATTTTTTCTCAGGCGCAACGTAGACGGCTTGAGCACTAGAGGTGAGTTTCGCCGTTGGTGAAGGTACTAGAGTCGCGTCAGACAGGGGGACGTTCTGCTTTTGTGTCATTTGGTTGATTGCTGTCTCTTGCTGAGAGAGCGCAAAACCACCGACTGCCAGACTTAAGAAAAAGCTCCCCACCACCCAAGGTAGGACACGCACTTGTTTAACGGGCGCAACGACGGCACGTTGCATCGTCTCGTTGGCGCCGGATTGTTTATCCGTCAATTGGGTGAGAGCATTGTTGATGGCACTCATGGTTTAACTCCACCCCCACAACAGTGGGTGTTTAAATTTGGGTTTAACGGTATCGAACGTATCATGAATAGCGTCAAACAAGTCTTGATTCGTTAACTGATGCGCCCCTTTGCTAAAGGCCGACACCAACGCTTTGTGGCACACTTGGTTGATCAATCTCGGATAACCTTGGCTAGCGCGCCATACGGCCTTTTTATGCGCCAGAGACATCAGACTCGCCGATGCTGACGCGCGCGTTAAGCGGTTGTCGATGTACGCAACCGTTTCGTCTAAATTGAGCGCCCTCAACTTCGCATTAAAGGTGATGCGCTGACGAAACTGACGCAAATGATGCTGCGAGAGGCGCTCATCCAACTCTGGCTGACCCACCAACACGATTTGCAGAAGTTTGCTTTGCTCGGTTTCCAAATTGCCAAACAGTCGCAACACTTCCAGTGCGTCATCGCTGAGCGCTTGCGCTTCATCGACCAACACCACCACTTTTTTCTCT
Source organism: Vibrio sp. R15-SG3-ISO1A (assembly GCF_059833955.1). Classification (NCBI taxonomy): domain Bacteria; kingdom Pseudomonadati; phylum Pseudomonadota; class Gammaproteobacteria; order Vibrionales; family Vibrionaceae; genus Vibrio; species Vibrio sp. R15-SG3-ISO1A. Next base: position 3,240 of record NZ_JCBDGH010000007.1, on the reverse strand, counting down.
TGCCGTGCCAGCTCAATCAGCTTGTTGTGGATATCATCGACCACACTCAGCTCATTTTGCGATGACACGCCCAGCTCTTTGGCTATCGCAAAGCGCAGCTTATCGCCGCTCAATGCGGGGTTGGGCAGAAATACCAATTGCACTTGATCGAGAAAGTGACGCGTCATCATCCGACACACCATGGTTTTCCCTGTACCCACTTCTCCCGTCACTTTGATCACGCCCTCGCCCATGCTGAGCGCGGCATTCACGGTTTGAATCGCCTCATAGTGCGGCGCCAAGCCCAAAAACATCTCGGTATTGGGCGTGAGATGAAACGGCTGCTGAGAAAAACCAAAGTGCTCTAAATACATGACCTAGTTATCGTCAGGGAACCACTCAAGCAAGAGATCACGCGAGCGCTCAAGCTCTTTCTGCCAAGTATTAACCCCGACCACCGTCGGTTTAAGCAAAATCACTAGCTCGGTTTTCTGGGTAATTTGGCTGGTATTCCTAAATAGGTGCCCGAGCGCTGGAATATCACCTAAAAATGGGACTTTCGAGGTTTGATCTAGGGTATTGGATTTCATCAATCCTCCAATAACCACGACATCACCATCTTGGGCGCGAATCACCGAATCCGACTCTCGAATGGAACTAGTGGCAAGAGGTAATGTGAGGCTATTGCTGCCGTAGGTTATCTCTTTAGTCTCCTCACTGACATCAATCACAGCAGGGTGGACATGGAGTAATACATTGCCTTGATCGTCAATTTGTGGCGTAACATCCAATGAAATACCTGAGAAGAAAGGCGTTAACTCAACATCCGTTGAAGTAGTTGTTGTAGAGCTACTCGAATCGGTATCTGTCGAAAAATCGGTGACGAAGTAACTATCAGTACCTACTTTAATGACCGCTTTCTGGTTATTTGATGCCGTTACTCGTGGGCTAGATAAGACATTCAAATCTCCCTGTGTAGCCATAAAGCTGATCACAGCATCAAAACTCCCGCTAGAAATCACCAAATTAGTCTGTCCCCCCAACAAGGTTCCAATGGCATCAAGTCCAGGTAAAGTTGAGACACTTCCATCCCCACTAATACTCCCTTGACCTAAACTAAAATCGGTGCCGTTGGATGAGAACGCCTTCGACCAATTGATCCCTTGCTGGTAGCCATCACTTAAGGTGACTTCCAAAATCTTGGCTTCCAAGATCACTTGGCGGTGCATACGCTGTTGTGAGACGCCGATGAAATTACGCACTTCTCGAATTTCGTCAGGATACGCGCGCACGGTAATCACACTGGCTTGCGGCGTGACAACCACACTTTGGCCGCGATCATTACCGATCAGCTGTGAGACGGCGGTTTGCAGCTGTGGCCAGAAATCGCTTTCACTGGTGGTTTCAATTTCCGTTCCGCCTTTAGTTGAACTTGCCGAACGAGTCGACGAGGAGCTCGAACTGGAGGAGCTGCTTGATGAGTTGGTGTCTGTATTGGTGATGGTTCCCGTCGTGATCGAGGTTAACGAGCGCCCTGAACGCGTAAACTGCAAGTAATCGACAGGAATGGTCACGGTTCGAAGCCCCGCAGGATAAACCTGAATCACATTGCCCGACTTGCTGATCTCATAGCCGTAGAGGTCGCGCACCACCGCCAGCACTTCATCCATGGTCACATCGGTTAAATTAAGGGTGATATTACCTGCAACGCTTGGATGGATGGCGGCACTAAATTCTGTCCCTACCACCAAACTGGTGAAAAACGCTTTCGCATCAACACCGTCCGCTTTAACGCGAAAACGCTTTAAGGTTTTGGCGCGATTGGCTCCGCTGTCACTCAGTTCAGGCATCAAGTCTGCACTCACTTCCGGAGGCAAATCGGTCAAGGCGCGACTGTTTGATTCATTGATGGATTCATTCAAGGCCGCTTTGACTTCAACCGGATCGCGATGGCCCATCGAGCAGCCCACCAGAGATGTTATTGTTATTGCTATGGCAAGTTTACGCATATCCTTCCAATGACCTTATTGCTTAATATCTAGTGTGAACATCGACAGTGTCCACTGCTGATTACCGCGAGCGAGCACCACGTGTTCTGGCTCGATACGGCTGACTCGATACCCGTTCACGGTATCTCCACGCTGCGCCACTTTCCCGCTTAATACCGCCTGACATGGGCTCATTTCATGGCAGATAATACTTTGCACTTCGGGCAACGGTGGGCGTTTCGGTTTGGTGGCCACCGCCACCTCTGCCGGTTTAACCCAGCCAAGGGGCGCGGTAGGATCATCGGATGCCTGTGAGGGCAACGCGATGCCAACAAATGCCGCGATGGCGACCAATACAAGCTGCTTAACCACCAATAAACTCCTGCCTTGTCCCTAGGGTGTAAACTTCCATCACCAAGCGCGCGGTTGGGTAACTTTCGACCGAATAGTGAAAGCGTCGCCAATAGTACTTGCTTGGCATGGACTCCAATGTCTCGAGATAGGTGACGATAGAGAAAAAGTCGCCAGTGAGCTCAATTTGTACAGGGTGAAGATAGTAGCCAGACTCACCTTGATTGCCTTTACGCATAATCGGCTCCGCTTTGAGCGACTGCAAAGAGACCAATCGTAGACCTTTGCTGCTGGCTAACACGCTTTCAAGCATTTGCGCCATTTGGTTTGGGGTTAGCAATCCCTCAATGGTTTTCGCTAACTCCTCTGACAGCGCCTGACTTTCGATAGACAAACGCTCAAACTCTTGATCGATCGCTTGGTTAGGGTCCTGTTTAAGCTTCGCTGTCATGAGCAGCACTTCACCTTCGAGGCGCTGCGCGTTGGCTTTACTGGTCATCACTTGACGATTCAGTTGCTCGTTGGCCTTGATTGTGGGCTCTATCAGCAAGACAAACATCACCATGACGATAAACACCACGCCACACAAAGTGATCAGCCACTTTTCTCTTGCGCTGAGCTTGGCAAACTTATCGTTCCATTGAATCCATACCTTAGCCACTATTTGGATTCTCCTTTTGTTTTCAGCTCAAACGTAATGATGTCTTGCTCATTACGGCCGATACTCAACTGCTCAAACGAACGTCCGACCAAATTAAGTTCGGATTTAAATTCGCTCACCCAGCTTGGAATCGCTGCAGCTTCTCTTGCTAGGCCCTTAAGATCGAGTGATGAGGATGAGATAGCAATCGAGTCGAGCGAGATATCGTCTCTGGCTAATTCGGATAGCGAACGCATCACCCCGGAGTAACCCACTTGGGCA
>NZ_JCBDGH010000006.1:0-24243 GCF_059833955.1 Vibrio sp. R15-SG3-ISO1A | reverse complement strand
GAGCAAGCTCAGAGTTCGAGAAAATATCATTAAAGTTTTGTAACTATTGACCGATCGGGTGCACTTAAGACATCAGTGCGAAAGAAATGAGATTGATTGAAGAAAGAGAAATCTGGAGATAAAAGAAAAGCCCCTTTTCCTTTGAGAGAACCGGGGCTATAGAGGTCACCAGTGCCTTTGGAGATCGAGAGAAATGATTCCGGGCTGGCAACCAAGACACAGGTAAAGCGGTTAAGCAGAGCAGGTTTGAGAGAGAACTCTGCTTATCCAATCACCCATGTTTGCCTGAATGCCTTCAAAAGCCCCACGTCTGGGTCTGCGCTAATGAAGATATTCGCAACTACTGCAATAGTGACATCGCAGAGTTTGGCAACTGTTTTGCTTGAGCGAGAATCGATGTCCCCGCCTGCTGCAGAATTTGTGCTTTGGTCATTGCCGTCGTCTCTTTGGCAAAATCCGTATCGCGGATTCGGCTGTTTGACGCTTCAACGTTTTCTTGGATGTTGGCCAAGTTATTAATACTGTGGCTGAGTCGGTTCTGCTTCGCACCCAGATCGGCACGCTGAGAGTCTACGTAGCGTAACGCCGCATCCAAGATACCGACCGCGTTTTGTGCGCCACCCACAGTATTCACATCAATACTCTGTACTGTGGTCTGAACACCAGGACCACCGTTGAGGCCAATCTCGGTCGCTAAGCCACCAGAGATATTCATATTGCCTTCCAAGTTAGGCTCAGCGGCAAAGATTTGCAGTCTGCCATCTTGATCGACTGAAGCTTTCAGTTTGTCGGTTTGACCGTTGATGTACGTCGCTAGCTCTTCGATGTCATCCCCTTCTTTCGCGAGGATATCGAGCGTCACCGCTTCGCCATCTTTGGTGGTGAATTCAAATTTTAGATCTCGTGCGCTGGCAGGTACGCCCCAGTCTTTGTCTTTACCCTTCTCGGCATCAGAGATGAACGACTGGCCTCCCATGCGAAAATCATCGGCACGAATGCTAGTCAATCCCATAATAATTGCTTCACCCGAGCTGGCACCGATCTGGAATGACGCCTCACCAAATGATCCGTTGAGCAACTTACGACCACCAAAAGAGGTCGTTTCTGCGATACGGTTAAGCTCATCTTGCAGTGCGGACACTTCTTCGTTCAGGGCTTGACGCTCTGAGGCGGAGTTGGTGCCGTTCGCAGATTGTAGCGATAGATCACGCATACGTTGCAGAATCGAGGTCGACTCGTTCATCGCCCCCTCTGCGGTTTGTGCAATCGAGATACCGTCGTTGGCGTTACGCATCGCGACATCTAAACCACGAGACTGAGCGGTTAGACGGTTTGAGATTTGCAGACCTGCTGCATCGTCTTTCGCACTGTTGATTTTTTGTCCTGAAGATAGGCGTTCCATCGACGTATTCAAATCGCCAGTCGCTTTATTCAGGTAACGCTGAGCGGTCATTGCTGACACGTTAGTGTTGACTGTAATGGTCATAGTTTGCTCTCCTAGTGAGTCGCAAGTTCTTGCGAAGCGGCCAGCTTAATCTCATTTGGAAGCACTGACCGTGTATGACTTGCTAAGCAGGCAGTAGCCGGCTTAAAAATTTCTACTCTGATTTTACTAATTCAAGTTGTATGCCAACTTAACAAAAAATAGCCAAATCAATTTATTTCAAATAACTATCAATAGGTTATGAACATCACCTTCATCGAGTTGCGCTTAGTTACTATCTGCTCGCTTGTGGGCGGCACTCGATGATTGCCGCTCGGTGGCAAGGTTTGCCGATAGACAGGCTAACGGGTTTTGCTCGGCGCTTAAGGCTTAGCACATAAGGCATGGAGCGTACCCATTGGTTATCCTGAACTTGAGTCAGACAACCCAATCACCGAGAGTGTTAAGCGTCAACTTGGACGATAAAGATCCCTTTAGAGATAGTTAAACAGGGTTAAGTCTTTTGTTTTTCCGAACGCTTGCTGCGAAGCCTGCAACGCACGCGTATTTTCGTTAAATTCGATGATCGCTTCCGAGTAATCCAAATCTTCAAAGTTACTTTTCGATTTGGCGAGCGTCATCTTAAAATCTTCATGCTGCTCTTCTTGAATATCGAGCGTGCTCAATCTTGCCCCCACATCCGTGCGCGCTTTATTGAGATGAATAAACGCCGAATGGAATTCTTGAGTCATTCGATGCAAACGTGCGGTATTGGACGTATCTGACACAGACCCTTGTGACAAAGCCATGGCTTCCTGAAAGGTATCGAAAATGCTGTAGCTTTTGCGCGGCTCAAGCGTGATTTCATCGCCCTTCTCGATTTGGCCTTTTACCTGGATCGTCAACTCCTCGTACTTGATTCCTTTCGCCGGATCAAAGGTATCGGCCTGAACCACACTGCCGTCGCGCTCGAGTTGATAGCCATATTTACCACCGGGCATATCAACAAACGTGACCTTATAGCTCGAGTCATCATCAGGATTAAAGTTGGTCGCGCGCTCAAGCAGCAACTCAGAGGTATCACCCAGGTTGTAGTCCGGCGAGTAATCACCGAAGGGGTTATCTATTTCCATAAACAGCTTGCTACCTGGATCGTTGATCGGCATTTCAAGCGTGTTGGAGATTTTCATCTTGCGTTGGTAGTCATCGCCTGCGTACACCACAGTGCCATCTTTATCTCGAAAGAAGGGTTGGTTTTTCGGCTTAGTCCCGGCAAAAATGTAGTTGCCTGATTCATCTTGTACATTTACCAAGTTAAGGAAGTTATTGCTGATTTCCTCAAGCTCTCGACGCTTCGCGATGCGGTCTTCAGGGGACAACGCACCGTTGATCATTTCCATCACGGTTCGCTTTGCTTCATCGGCGTACTCTTCTGCGTTAGAAATAATCACTTCGTGATGCTCAAGGCGATTCCGCGTCAGCACGATGGCATCGGTGTATTGGCGCAATTGCTCTTTCTGCTGACCAATATTCTGGATGTAGTGCGTGGCCAACGGATCATCACTGGCGCGCATCAACTTCTTACCTGAAGCGAGCTGCGCTTGGTTATGATGGACTTTTGCTTCTTGACGACGCAGATCGTTTTGCACCGACTGATAATTATGGAAGCTGGAAATACGGTTGATCATTTACGCCTCCTATCGCAATGCCAAAATCGTGTTAAAGGTGTCGTTTGCAGCTTGCATGATGCGTGAAGACGCCATGTACGCTTGCTGAAACTTCATCATGTTGGCGGCTTCCTCATCCAAGTTCACTCCGGAGATAGACGCTACACGCTCTTGTGCCGCCTCTTTCTCTAACCTTGAAACATCGGTTAAGCGTGATGCGGTAGACATCTGTAACCCGACGTTGGTGTTGAGGTTGTGATAGATATCGAGAATGGTCGACTCACCATCATTGAGCTTTTTCTCGGTTTGGATGTTTTGCATTTTGAGCAAGTTGCCGTTGTCCCCCTCGGAAGGGACAAGGTTTGCCGTAAATTTATCGTTCGGCAATGCCCCATCGGTTAGTTCAAAAATCGTACCTTGAACCTCGACAGGACCAAACGGTGGGTAATCTTGGGGCGGCAAGAGAATTTTGCCTTTTGTGTCCGTGACGGCAAACTGCTTCCCATCCGGCGATACCACCACTTCAAACTCGCGCAAATCCCCTACTTCTTCGATATTGAATTTCGCTTTACCTTGCGCGAAAGTGGTCGAAGCTTCATAACTCTGCGCGGCGATCGCGGTCGGATCATTGGTGGCCATTTTCATTTGCGCAGCGCCACTGCGGGTCGGACGAATCAATACGCGTTCGCCCGGCGATAAATCTTGATTGATTTCAATACGTAAGCCATCAATTTGCAGTGCATTACCTACTTGAGGTACGGCAAACTGCTCACCGGATGGGCGAGTAATGATGTAATCACCGTCGTGATACTGAAGCGAATACTCGCCACCTTCAAGCTGAGTGGTATCTTCAATATACACGGCTAAGTCCGCATTAGAATTTGAGGCTGTCACCACACGTGATTTGGCTATGATGTCTGAATTGACATCAGTAAAAATCAGACCACCAATTTCCCCCCTAAGATCGAGACCTTGAGATTGCAATCGATTCACTTCATAAGAAAACGACGTGGCGAGTTTGCCAAGCTCATCCATCAGTTGTGGGATCTTGTCATCACGCATCGTGAGCATAGCGCCCATTTTGCCATCAATATCTTTGGTGGTAATCGCTTTGATACCTTTACCCTCAATCATGGCTAAGCGGCGCTGATGTACATCTGGATAACCATCGATCATGGTTAAGCGACTCGCTTCCGTTCCTGACACTAAGGTATGCCCGTTACCGATATGGATGTTGAACCCTTCCGCATTCTTGCGCGGAGTCACGGTCACTTTGGTGTATTCAGACAGTTCTGCCACCAGCTTTTCGTGTTGGTCCATCAAATCGTTGTGCGGCCCAGGCGTTCTCATCATCAAACGATGCAAATCGCGTATTTCAAGCGCCAGTTGATTCATTCGCTCGACACCGAGATCGAGTTTTTTGTTGGTCACATCCGACTGACGGCGAATGGTCTCATGGAAATCATTGAGGTTTTGGGTGATCAAATTGGCTTTTTCGAGCACCACTTTACGTGCCCCGACATCATTGGGGCTGTCGGCAAGCGACTTCACCGCATCAAACCACTCATTGAGATTTTCTGGGATTTTTTTCGAGGCAACTGAGGAGAGCATGTTTGACAGCATTTCTAAGTTCGCTTCATCGTCGACTTTGTGCGCGTAATTGGTGGTCGAGACATTGAGTTCATTAACGGCAAATTGATCCCATGAGCGGCGAACTTTTTCCACATGCACGCCCATACCGTAGGTTTCCCCGCCATATTGACGCGGCATGTTTGTGCCTTGTATCACCGACTGACGGCTATAACCCTCGGTATTCACGTTCGAGATGTTGTGCCCTGTGGTGTTCAATTGTCTCTGAGCCGTCAGTACGCTTTGCGAACCAAGATTCAGAAGATCAGACGCCATATTGCCCCCAAGAAACCTTTATTTATCAGTGTTTACTGATTGCCTATGGACTTAATAGCAATATGTGTGCCAGGGTTAGTTTTCGAGAGTGTATGGGATAAGATTGATTGGATTAGGGGTGGTGGGAGGTGGGAGGTGGGAGGTGGGAGGTGGGAGGTGGGAGGTGATAGGTGATAGGTGATAGGTGATAGGTGATAGGTGATAGGTGATAGGTGATAGGTGATAGGTGATAGGGTCTGCTGAGAGACCCTATCGGTCAAGCCATTACATGCTATCAATACGTCGTTTGACACTCAGCACTTTATCCGCATAATCGGGGTCTGTGGCATAACCGGCATCATGAATGCCGCGAATAAACGCCTCATCATCGCCATTGTGCTTGAGCGCTGTGGTATAGCGAGGGTTTTGATTGAGGAAGCGCACATAGTCGTTAAAACTCTCTTCAAAGTTAGCGTAAGAACGGAATGCTGCTCGCTCTTGTACTGGCACCCCCTGATGATATTCAAGAGTTTGAGTGGACATCTTATTGCCTGCCCAGCTGCGGTCCGCTTTGATATTGAAGAGGTTGTTACTGCTACCACGCGAATTGTTGATGACTTTTTGGCCCCAGCCGGTTTCGAGCGCCGCTTGGGCAAGTAGCAATGATGAGTCCACGCCCAGCGCCTGAGCGGCCTTTTCCGCATAAGGCGACATTGACGCCACAAACGATTCTGGAGAGTCGAATGTGCTCGCTTGATCCTCTCCAATAACGCGCATTTCAGCAGGCGCATTGGCACGCTCTTCACGAATACGAGAGACTTTGTCCATCATGGCTTCAAAATCAGGGTTGCGGTTGTTCGCGGTTTCATTATCCACTTGGCCTGTGGAAAGCTGCGCCACAATCATGTCGGCAAGACCGAGTGAGCCAGAGGCACTCAATTCACTCGCCATCTGATCATCCATCATCTGACGATAGAACTGTTGGTTCTGGCTGTCCATCAAGCCGGATTCAAAGGTTGAATTGGCATCACGCATCGATTTGAACAGCATAGAGGTAAAAATCGCTTCAAACTGTTTAGCGGCGGCGTTGAGCGCTTCTTGCTCTGCCCCTTCCTCACCATTGACCGCTTTACGGCGCAGTGAGTCTAGGTTGGCGATATCATGAATAAAACCGATGTCATTTCCGTTATTGATCATATCGCCCCCGTTAAATGATGATCAGCTGACCTTCAATCGCGCCCGCTTGTTTCAGCGCTTGCAAGATTGCCATCAGATCAGACGGCGCCGCGCCGACTTCATTCACTGCACGAACCAGATCGTCTAGAGTCAATCCAGGCTCAAACTTAAACATCTTGCCTTGTTCTTCGGTGACTTCGATATCGCTGTCGGGGACAACAACCGTCTCACCACCACCAAACGCATTAGGTTGACTCACGTTAAGATTTTCTTTGATTGCCACTGTCATGCCACCATGAGTCACGGCAGCCGGCTTCAAGCGCACGTGCTGGCCGACAACGATAGTCCCTGTACGTGAGTTAACAATGATCTTCGCTGCACCGTCGGCGGGGTTAAATTCGAGGTTTTCAATCGCTGATAAAAAGGCCACACGCTGAGTGACATCGCGAGGCGCACGCACTTTCACCGACGTGGCATCCACCGCTGAGGCCATCTGAGGACCCAGGAAGTTATTAACGGCATCCGCCATACGCTGAGCAGTAGTGAAATCAGATTCAAGCAAGTTAAACGTGATGTAATCACCGCGACTAAACGGCGATGGGATTTCTCGCTCAACGATGGCTCCACTAGAAATCATACCTGCTGTCGGGTTGTTGCCGACAATTTTAGAACCATCAGCGCCAGTCGCACTAAAGCCACTCACCACCAAATTGCCTTGCGCCACCGCATACACTTGCCCATCTAGACCTTTGAGCATGGTCTGCATCAGTGTACCGCCACGCAAGCTTTTCGCCGAGCCTATTGAGGAAACCGTCACATCTACCGTCTGGCCTTGCTTAGAAAAGGGCGGCAACTCAGCCGTCACAATCACAGCGGCAACGTTTTTGGTCTTTGGCTTAGTGCCGGGCGGCAATTGAATGCCAAAGTTTTGCAGCATGGCGTTAAAGCTTTGATCGGTAAAGGGTGTCGATTCTCCTGTGCCCGGCAAACCTGTGACCAACCCGTAACCGACAAGTTGGTTACTACGAACACCGGCAATTTGAGCCACGTCTTTAATACGCGCAGCCTGAGCTTGTGTTACAACAAGCAGCGAGCTAATTAGGAAGACAAACAACGTTTTCATGGGGACACCTTTTTCTCTAACGCAATGCCAAAACATCGACATCAAACGGGATTAAAGAGCGACATTAAAAAATCGTGCCAAGAATCCAGGCTCTTGCATATCTTGTTGCGTTCCCGTACCAGAGTACTGGATTCGGGCATTTGAAATGCGCGTTGACGCGATGGTATTGTCGTAGTCGATGTCATCCGGACGGATGGTGCCGCTTAAGCGGATGTATTCGTCTCCCGTGTTGAGGGTCAACCACTTTTCACCGCGAATCACCAAATTTCCGTTCGCCAGAACTTCAATCACTTCGACCGAAATCGAGCCTGAAATGCTGTTACTTTGGTTCGCCGCCGCGCTGCCACTGAACGAATTATCATTGCTTAAGTTATATGAAAAATTGTAGTCACCAATGGTCAACTGCTGACCACCCACTTCCAGCGGATCCATCGACGCATCATTATTTTTTGACAGATCAGCGTCTGAGCTTTTCGCCGCTTTGGTACTTTCATCCAAAGTGACGGTGATGATGTCACCGATGCCTCTCGGTTTAGAGTCGTCGTACAAACTGACGGTCATTTTACCGGTATTAAACAACGAACCGGTTGCCGCCGCGTAGTGCTCCGGCTCATGCTTAGGATGAATGGGGGCCCAAGCAGGATCGCCAGCGACAGGGTCGGTGCGTCCTCGCAGAGTATCTACAATCCCAGAGCTATCATCGGAAGATTTATCTCCTTCTACAGCATCAACGGTAGTTGTACCTTGAACCACATCCGGTGTCTCGATTGGCATATCCAGCATGGTACAGCCTGAGAGCAGTGCTATCAGTGTTACACTAATGACTCGCATCATCACAATCCCCTTGCTCATTCAGTTATAGCTGTTGGTTTACGAAGCTCATCATCTTATCGACGGCAGAGATAACTTTTGAGTTCATTTCGTACACGCGCTGCGCTTCAATCATGTTGACTAGCTCTTCCGTCACGTTCACGTTTGAGGTCTCTAGCATCGATTGACGCACTTCACCAAACCCGTCAAAACCCGGTACGCCTTCTTGAGGGTCACCACTGGCACCGGTTGGCAAGTAGAGGTTTTGACCAATAGGCTCAAGACCACCAGGGTTGATAAAATCAACCGTAGTAATTTGCCCCAGAACTTGGTTATCTTGCTGACCTCTCACGCGCACAGAGACTTCCCCATCCGTACCAACAGTAATGCTGATGGCGTCGTCTGGAATCGTGATTTCAGGCTCTAAGGAATACCCCGAACCAGACGTGACAATCACACCTTCACTGTTGACTGTGAACTGACCATTGCGCGTGTAACCGATGTTGCCATCCGGCATCAATATTTGGAAAAAACCGTCGCCTTCGATCATCATATCGAGGCTGTTGTTGGTCGTTTGCGTATTCCCTTGGGTATGCACCTTCTGAGTTGCCACGACCTTAGAACCCGCGCCGAGCATTAAACCACTTGGCAATTCGGTATTTTGCGAAGATTGACCACCCGGCTGGTTGATATTTTGATAGAACAAATCTTCAAACACAGGACGGCTTTTCTTAAAACCCACCGTCGAGGCGTTAGCCAAGTTGTTAGAAATGGTCGAAATATTGGTTTGCTGAGCATCTAAGCCCGTCTTACTTACCCATAATGCCGGTTGCATAATTCTCTCCTAGAAACTGTCTTAGCTCATACGAAGCAGAGAATCAGACGCTTTGTCCATGTCTTCTGCTGTGCTCATCATCTTGACCTGCATTTCGAATTGTCGTTGAAGATCAATCAAGCTGGTCATCTCACCGATGGCATTCACGTTGCTGCCCTCTAACGCGCCTTTGAGCAGTTTTACGCCGGCATCCGCCTCGTAAGCTGCATTGGGATCTTTAGCGCGGAAGAGGCCATTGACATCTTTGTACAGTGATTGGTTGTCGTTGCGTGTCAGTTTGATGCGATCAACGATTTCGATCGCATCCGCTGGGGCGCCTTGTGGCACAACAGAAATCGTCCCATCAGTACCGATTTCCACTTTGCTCAACGGAATCGGTAGGGTGATCGGTGCGCCTGTCTCGCCCAAAACCAAGTTGCCATTACCATTGGTAAGCAAGCCATTGACGTCAATGTTGAGGTTACCGTTTCGAGTCAGGCCTTCTTTGCCCGTCTTGTCCATAACGGCAATCCAACCTTGACCTTCAATAGTGACATCGAGATCTCGCCCAGTGGTAATCACACTGCCTTGCTGAAAATTATGGCCAGGTCTCTCTGTCATGCTAAACACGCGGCTTGGCAAACCGTCGCCGTATGCTTGCATTGAGCGGGCTTGCGCCAAATCAGCACGGAACCCCGTGGTACTGACGTTTGCCAGGTTATTCGCTCTTAGCTGCATCGCTTGCATATTTTGCTTTGCTCCGCTCATAGCGAGAAACAGTGCACGATCCATAATTTGCTCCAACAATCACAATTTAGATCATTTAAAGCAATTGGCGTGCCAATAAAAATAAGCAAATATTATCAATCAGTTGAAAAGAGAAATGGCAATATAGAATAAGATTGGAGCGGCAATTGCCGCTAGAGGCAACAATAGCAAACCAACGATTGCCGTTAGTTTGCTATTCAGAAGATTGCGTGTGATTCGATTAACGAATCTGAAGGATATTTTGTTGAGTTTGGTTGTGCACTTCAAGTGAACGTGAGTTCGCTTGGAAGTTGCGCTGGGCTGAAATCAGATCCACCAGCTCTTGAGTCATATCAATGTTGGACTGTTCAAGCACACCACTATTGATTGTACCAAATGAGCCTTTGTTCGATTCTCCCCATACTTTGGCGCCAGAGTTTTGAGTGGCATCCCATTGAGTTCCACCCTTCTTATCTAGGCCTTGTTCATTGGCTACTCGAACCAACGCGACACGTCCCAAGGTGATATTCTCACCGTTAGAGTATGTGCCAAGGACACTACCGTTTTCATCAAAGTCAACCTTAGTCAAGAAGCCAGTAGTTGCACCATCTTCATCAAACTTGGTCAATTCAAACGGAGCCGCAAACTGAGTGGCACTATCAAGGCCAAACGACAATGTTTGGTTGATGTCTGCACCGTTCAAGTCAATCGGGTTAGCACCCGCCCCCAAAGGTTCGGAGACGATATTCTGCCCATTGTTTAAACTGGCTAGCGTACCATCATTATTGAAACGCATAGTGTGACCGACATGCCCCGTAGGACTCGTTGCATCACCACCAACGATGTTCAGTGGCTTCTCACCGGCACTGTCCGTCACCGTGTAGTATGTCTGCCACGTATTCGCCTGATTTTGATCTTTTAGATAGTAGGTCGTCAGTTTGTACGACTGGCCCATCGAATCATAAATCGTCGAGGACGTTGAGCGGTTGTACGTCTCTGGATCGGAATAATCAAACAAGGTTGGGTCCTTCAAATCCCCACCCGCAGGTAAGTTCACCCCTACTTCAATGTTTGCTGTTTGCTTTGGCTTACCAAACTCTTTTGGAATGTTAAGTGGCGAAGGCTCATAAGAGAGAACATCACCGGTATCTGGATTGACTTGGTAACCGAGTAAGAACTCGTCATTAGCGGTTACCATGTAGTTGTTTTTATCCAAATGAAACGCGCCGTTACGAGTCAGTTCATTGGATGTTGGGGTTAATCTGTCTTTTGCGACGGCAAAGAACCCCGTACCAGATACACGCAAATCCATCGGGTTATTGGTATAAATACTGGAACCTTCATGGAACTGCTGAGCAACCTGTGCTGCCTGCACACCTTGCCCTGGCGTTGTTTTCGCATGGGTAAAGAGTGAATTTGAGTACACATCGCCAAACTCTGCACGCGACTCTTTAAAGCCGAACGTGTTTGCGTTCGCAATGTTGTTACTGGTAGTGTTCAGATCTAACTGAGCTGCGGATAACCCGCTAAGTGCAACATATGACATTCCAAAATCTCCTATCTAGCTAGCGTCGTTTATCACTAACACGTTACGCTTTGCCAACTTCTAGTACTTCAGCAAGTCGAACTGGCGACTCGAAGCCAGCCAGATTGAGTAGTACGTTACCATCGCCTTTACCTAAGAGAACACTATTGACGTTTGCATAGGTTGATACCTCAAACTCTTTCGATTCTCCATCCAGCAAACCCGCGGCTCTCACCTTGTATTTGCCAGCCGGCAATGGATTACCGTTTTGATCCTTGCCGTCCCATTCGACTCGGTTGTCGCCCGCAGGCTTAGCACCAGCATCGAAGGTTCGAACAAGTTGGCCCATTTGGTCTTCAATACGCACCATCATGTTGTCTACGGATTGCGGAAGCTTGACCATCGCAGCCATGCTGCCAGTGTCCTTCTTCACACCCGAAGCGCCAGGGACTAATACATCACGTCCTACTAATGATGAGGCTTGAAGCGCTTGGTTCGACGTCATAGAGGTATTGAGCGTTTCGAACTGAGTGTTCATTTTGCCAATCCCGTCTACCGTCGCAAATGACGCCATTTGCGCAATCATCTGGTCATTACTGACCGGCTTAAACGGATCTTGCTGAGCAAGCTGCTTAGTGAGTAGTGATAAGAAGTCTTCTTGTTTAAGATCTTGCTTACCTGTGGTCTCATTAGGCTTATTCTTGTCTTGAAGCTGTTTAAGCTGGTCGATATAGGACAAGCCGTTTTGACCAACATTATTTATGCCATCGGCCATACGTTACCTCCTATCCTTATTGACCCATCTGCAGCGTACGCAGCAGCATTTGTTTGCTTGCATCTGCCACTTGAACATTCGTTTGGTATGAACGAGAAGCAGAAATCATGTTGGCCATTTCTTCCATCACATTGACGTTAGGTTTGTAAATATACCCTTCATCATTGGCAAGTGGGTGGTCAGGGTTGTACTCCGCGGTGAGCGGTTTATCACTTTCAACGATGCCCATTACCTTCACTGGCACCATATGGTCGCGGCCATACTTTGCCTTACTTAACTCTGCACCAAATACTGCATGGCGAGCCTTATAGGTATCTTTCGCAGAGCTTGAGATACTGTCCGCATTCGCCAAGTTGCTCGAGGTGGTATTTAGACGAACAGATTCAGCGCTCATCGCAGAACCAGTGACATTGAAAACGTTAAATAAGCTCATCTATTAATCCCCTTTGATTGCCTTGGTTAAGTTCTTGAACTTACTGCCTAGGAAGTCCAGTGACGCTTGGTGTCTAATTTGGTTTTGCATAAACAAGTTACGCTCTAAATCCACATCCACCGTGTTGCCGTCACCCGTGTCAGGTTGGGTTGGAAGACGATACATGACTTCCCCTGTCACCTGAGTAGAGGCAGGAATATGCCGACCATCCGTACGGCTAAGACTAATGCTTGCCCCCGACGTTGCCGCCTGTAATGCCTTTTGAAAGTCCATCCCTTTCGATTTATACCCAGGCGTATTGGCTTGCGCGATGTTGGTGGAAATCACCTCAGCATTACGCTCACGTACACCCACCGTATGTTGGTGGATACCTAGTGCATTGTCGAAAGAAATAGCCATGTTGACCTCTACTCAAAGAACTGACCGATACTATTAAATGATTTAGCAATTAGCGTACCAACTTTTAGGATTGCCATTGTTTAGCCATTTAATCGAGTGTACGAGACACTCACGTTTTGTTTAGCAATTACCGAGCCAATTTCCGGTCAGTTGGGAACCCGTCTTTGTCGATGTCATCATTGCTACACATAGGCATTGTTGCTACGGATAGGTATTCACAGTATGGCAGAAAAAAAATCCCAGCCACAAGGCTGGGATTTGAGTGAGAGTGGGAAAACTACTTGAGCTTGTAAATAATGCCTGGGTTGCAACGTACCATCTCAAAACGGTCGGTCAGCCCAGTGAGTGACTCCGATGCTCCAAGCAACAAATAACCACCGGGGTTAAGACTATTGGCCATCTGGTTGAGCACTTTCGATTTCATATCCGGCGAGAAATAGATCAATACGTTACGACAAAATATGATGTCAAATTTACCCAATAACGCATAGCTTTCCATTAAGTTCTGTGGTCGAAAATTCACCAAACGCTTCACGTTGTCTTTCACTTTCATTCGGCCATCTCCGGCATCTTCAAAGAAAGTACGACGACGCTCGGGTGAGAGACCTCGCCCTAGAGCAAGGTTGTCATAGATACCCGCTCGACACATATCCAACATGCTAGATGAGATATCCGTTGCCGTAATGGCCACACTCGGTAGCAAGCCTGGTTTGCGTTGCTGCGTCTCTAACACTGTCATTGCCATAGAGTAGGGTTCTTGACCCGACGAGCTAGCCGCTGACCATATTTTGATTGGGCGCTTATTCGCGGCCACTTCCGGCAGAAGCTTGTCGGCCAATACTGTAAATGGGTAACCATCACGAAACCATAAGGTTTCGTTGGTTGTCATCGCATCTACAGCGGCAACACGCAGCTCACGGTTTCTCCCAGTGACGACATCTCTCAACAGGTCAGATAAAGAGGCCAACTTAAACTTGGTCACCAGCGGACTCAAGCGGCTCCGAACGAGGTACTGCTTGCTATCCCCAAGCACAATGCCACATTGCGCTTCGAGGAAACGGCTGAAATCACGATACTCTTGATCGCTTATTGTTATGGCTGTCATTCAGTTCTCTTTAGTTAGTCAGCGCAGATTTCACTGCATTACCTAGCTCATCAGGATTGAATTTCGCGATAAATGAGTTGGCGCCTACACGCTCCACCATCGCTTGGTTAAAGACACCACTGAGTGATGAGTGAAGGATAACGTACAAATTTTTCAAATCGGCATTGCGGCGAATTTCGGCCGTTAACGTGTATCCATCCATCTCTGGCATTTCGATGTCTGAGATCACCAAGGAAATCTGGTCATAAATACTGCCTTCCGCGGCCATTTCCACCAGTTTTTCGTACGCTTCTTTCCCATCTTTAACCGCAATGACCTCAAAACCAATTGAAGTAATCGCTCTTTCTACCTGTTTCCGTGCCACAGTGGAGTCATCGGCAATGAGAATTCGGCGAACAATCTGTTTTTCTGTCTCAGCTTGGGCGATTTCCTCACCGATGGATGCATCCATGGTTTCATCAACCGGCGCGATTTCTGCAAGGATTTTCTCTACATCGAGAATTTCAACCAACTCGTTATCGATGTTGGTGACCGCAGTGAGGTAGTTTGCTTTACCTGCGCCATCTGGCGGCGGCAAGATCGCTTCCCAATGCATGTTGATGATGCGCTCGACAGAGGTGACCAAAAACGCTTGAATAGAGCGGTTGAACTCGGCAATGACAACGAAAGCTTTTTCTACATCTGTGGTCGGACGTCCACCGATGGCTAAACTTAAATCAATGACAGAAACCGTATGGCCACGAATGTGGGCGACCCCTTTCACCAAACGGTGCAGATTTGGCATAGAAGTAAGCTTAGGACATTGGAGCACCTCTTTTACTTTAAATACGTTTATTCCATAGCGCTGACGCCCCATCAGGCGGAAGGTAAGGAGTTCCAATCGGTTTTGACCGACGAGTTGCGTACGCTGATTCACAGAATCAAGAATACCGGTCATAAGCTCATCTCCATCTAAAACTTTCGTGTCAAAAAATGATAGTCTACTACAAGCTAAGAAATTCTAGGAAACAGAATGAAGAACCTAAAATCACAGTTTTGTTCAATTTCCACTAGTTGTTCTTTCACTAAGTGTAGAGCTTTATTTAAAAGAGTTTATACGTCTATCGGTGTTTTGTGTATTTTCTTTAGCTTTTCAGTCAATTCCGCTACCGAAGCTCAGATATTTGCCATACAAAATGCCGCTCAAGAGTACATTTTAACCAATGTCGAATGGCCGACAGGTGGTACTTTGGAGGCAGACGCCGCCTCCATCGATAGTCGTATTTTTGCCACAGATTGCCCCGAGCCGCTTGTTGCATCCTCTAGTTCCACCAACCCGATGGCCAGTAATATTACCGTCCAAGTCGAGTGTGAAGCGGATAACTGGCGGGTCTATGTGCCCGTTCGCCTGACGAGAACCGGTCCACAAGTCACTCTACTGAGCCCAATTTCCCGTGGACAAATCATCGCAGCACACGACATTACAATCAGCATGGTTGATTTGCAACGCTTCAGACGGCAAGGTTTTTCCTCGCTCGAAGCGGTCATTGGAGCCAAAGCAAAAAAAAACATGAACGCGGGTGACGTAGTCGAAAACCGTGATATTTGCGTGGTGTGCCGCAATGAAACCGTCACCATTCGCGCCGTACAGTCTGGTATGACCATCACCACCAAAGGCGTGGCTTTGACAGATGGATCTCACGGTGAGCAGATAAGAGTGAAAAATAGTAAATCCAACCGTATAATTGAAGGCAGAGTAACAGGCATTTCAGAAGTCACGGTTATTTTTTAACTTTGGTTGAAAAAGCACTAAAGTTATTCGCCCTGTAGTCGATAGTGACAGTACAGGTCATCCTCTAATTAAAAGGCTCAAACATGGCAGGTATTGATAACATTCGTGCAGGGCAGACGTTAACCACGTCCACTCGTAGCCCCTCGCGTAGTGAAACGAACGCAACATCCAGCACAAGTGACTCTCCGAGCAAGTCGGGTGTGGCGCAAGATTCGGTGTCCCTCAGCACACAAGGTAAAGCGGTGGGCGAGATGCATAACCAAATGGCAAGTCAACCCAGCTTTGACAAAGCAAAAGTGGCGGCAATCAAAGAAGCGATTGCAAACGGCTCTTATTCCGTGGATCCGGAAAAGCTGGCTGACAACATGATGAAATTCGAAAAAGAGCTTGGTGGTTTTTAACCACTGAATTTGGAACTGAAGAAACAATACCACCATGGCAGCGTTAAAAGGGCTTGTAGATTTCCAATTGCAAAGCGCAACCGAGTTGTCGGCACTGTTAGAGCAAGAAAAAGTGGCGATAGCCAGTCGCGTCTCTAAAGATATCGAACAGGTTGCGAAAGCGAAGGTTGATCTTATCTCTAAGCTTCAACAAACCGATCAACGCATTCAGAAACACCCCGATGTTGAGACGCTGACGAGCGATCCAGAGTTGAGCCCTCTGGTCGACAAGATCCGCAGCATCATCTCTGATTGCCAGCAGGCCAATGCCGTCAACGGTGAAGCATTGCAACGTGCTCAATTGAGCTTCAATAAACTCAACAATCTCATGAAACAGTCCCAGGGTAAGCTTGGTATGACGTACACTGCCGAAGGGCAAACCAGTAACGTCACCACCCTTGGCACTAATATTAAAGCCTAAAGTCGCTATCGCGTTACATTGTTAGGATGATATAAAAACGGCGCTCATAAGAGCGCCGTTTTTATATCGGAAATCAGAGAAAAGATGTGCCTAGAATAACGTTTGCTGGCGTTTTTCTGGAACTTGCTGCACTTCCCCATAGTCTCGCAACTGATTCATTTTTTTGACATCAAGTCGAAGTTCCGTGACGTAACTGTCACCGACTTTATAACTACGGACTACTTCAGCACCACGAATGACCCCATCTACGGCTCCCGATGTCAGCTCTGTCCCTAAGCGTTGATCTTTCAAATCTGCTCTGGCACTCACTCTCAAACCATACACCTGTTCGGCGAGCTCTCGGTAAGCGTCAATTTTAGAGGCTCTCATCGCCCGAACTTGCTTCTCTTCTTCATTGTTGCCTTTTTGCTCACTAATGCTTGCGTAACCAACAGCCGTGAGCCAATCTTCAGGCCGCATGTTTTGAATCGGCTGACAGCCCACCATAATGAGAGCAACTATCAGTAGTATCACTTTTTTCATCATGTCTCCCTACTATGGTCGCAAAATAACAGTGTATGGCTGAGTCATCGTTGGGTCAGAACGAATCAGCACTCCATCTTGAGTACGGATACTATTCAATGTATCCAAATCGCGACCAATTCGGTCAGCCGGTAAGAAACCCTGTGCGGTGGCGACAACAACTCTAGACTGCATCCCCACAACTCGCGCATTCACGATCACCCCCCCTTCTTGGCGAAGCATGGTGCCCGTCAACACGTACTGGATATCTTGCTCCTGAGCAAGGTCCTTCCAATCGCGGCTAAACGCGAAATCACCCGAATGTGTGACCTGAATCGACCCTGTCGTTTTGAAATCAACGACTTTAAAACCGCGGCGTTGAAATTGATGGATGAACCCCTCTGACACTGAATTTCCAAGCCAGTTCGTCGCATCCATATTTTGCAAGTCGACAAAAGAGGTCACGGCGATGGGCGTTCGTGCTGATACACTCGTGTTTGAAATCATCAAGTCTTCTGTCATGCTCTCAACAAAGAAGTCAAGAGTATGACGCGGACTTTCCATCAACATAAATTGTGAACCACGGTAAGCTTCTTTACCGTTGTATATTGGGGCGTAAGCACAAGCCGTCAGCATGACGACTGGTACAAGCAATAACCATTTTTTCATTCTCTTATCTCCGATAACCCTAGGCATTCTTCGTTCCGACCGTTTTTAGTTGAAAAAGTGGAACGCTCTTTGCTTTTCTAATTGTGCAATCATTTAGAATCACAATGCCTAAATCAGCTAAGATTAACTAAGCAAAAAACGAACCAAGTTGGTAATCGAACATGAAAAAAACACTTCTGACCGTTATCTCTGGCTTGTATCTTAGCCTCTTCTCCTCGATCGCGAATGCAGGCTGGTATGAGGTCACCGGCGTCGCTACCGTGGTGTCATCAGAAGAGGTGGCAAGAATACATGCGTTAGAAGATGCGCTTTATAAAGCAGTCAGCTTTTCTGGCGCTGACATCGGCAGCATTAGTAACTTGCGTCCCTTCTTGGAAACATCGCAAAAAGAGTATCAATTTACTAATAGTGAAGTGCGTTACATCTTGATTGAGGAGCAGAGAGTACGCAGTGGCACCATGTACTTACGTGCGCGTATTGACATCTATCCATCGGCAACAGGTTGCCACGTGAGTCAATACAAGAAGACTCTCTTAGTGGGCAATATCGATTTAGCTTCACCCCAGCAAGCTGTCATGGGGCAAATCTATAGTGTCGGGGACGACTTCGCCCAAGTCATCAACCGCCAACTCGACAATGAATCGGCAAGTTTTGTATCGGTAGGCACCACAGATTTTGAAATCAACAAAGATTACCCAGAAAGATTAAAAATGATCGCGCAAGATACTGGCGCGCAGTACATCATTGGCGGCGTTATCAACGACTTGACAGCGACCATTGAACAAAAATTGCTGCAAGACGACATCATCAACCGACAGTTCTCACTCGAGATGACGGTGTACGACGGCAAAACGGGTAATGAGGTTTACCACCGCAACTATCGTGAAGTGGCAAAATGGCCGTTCCCTAAAACCAGCCAAGTGGACACTAAGAGCGCGCGTTTTTGGGCGTCGACCTACGGCAGTATGATGTTGCGCGTAAGCCGAAACATCATGTTGGATCTTGAATCTGAAATCTCTTGTAAAATCACCTTACCTGAAGTGGTCGCCAAGTGGGGCAACACCATTACCATGGATCTCGGTCGTGTACATGGCGTCGTCGAAGGCGATAAGTTGCAGCTATGGCATACAGGTTCTTTCATCGACCAACGTGGGTTACCACGCAATAAAGTCACAGAAACGGACATCACACTGACGGTATCTCGTGTGTATGAAAACGAAGCTGAGCTTACTATTGACCAACCCGAGTTACTGGGGAGTATTCAAATTGGCGATGTGATGCACAAACTGCTCTAGCGATGTTCAAAAGTAAATCAGATCATAGTGTTACCTCTTAACAACAGCACAAATTGGGGTATCATACTCCTGAGCTCCCGTGGCACAGCTGGATAGCGCGGCCCCCTCCTAAGGGGCAGGTCACAGGTTCGAATCCTGTCGGGAGCGCCAATATTCAAGAGCGGGTATCCACTCGCTCTTTTGCTTCCATTGTGAGCCTCTGCGCAATTACTTTTACTCTCTATTTTCCCTTGCGGCGAATCTCTTCTAAACTAGTAATTAACAAAGTTGTAGATAACCGCACAATGACAAAAAGCAACCTCATTACCAATACAGGCCATCGTTTTATTTCAAAAGCGAAAACCGCCTACAAAATTCATATCCATACGCCGGATGATAAGGTGTTGCACCGTTCGGTTGGCTATGTTCGTATCGGTGAAAAAAAAGGGCTGCAAAAAGCGATTCGCCTGAGAAATGAGCTGGGTAGCGAAATGTGGGGCAAATTCTGGCGTCGCATCCTCAAAGATCCCTACCTGATCACGCGCCTCCCCCACTCACTGGAACCTAAAATTATTTATAAACCTCGACCCACAAAACACGATCCGGAGGCGAGAGACGAATGCTATATCGCCGCATGGAGAAACTACGATGACAATGGCCGTTTAATCTATAAAAGTGTCGTCTGTTCTATCAAAAAGCATGGTCGCTTGGGTGCCTACACCAAAACCAAAAAAGCCCTATTGGAAGCCAATAAGGATAATCTTGAAATACTCGAGTTCATGGGCCGCTTAACGAGTATCGCTCTCAAATAATCAAACTACGTTCTCAAGCCATAACGTAAAAAGCCTTGGCAGATGCCAAGGCTTTAGTATCAACATAGTGATCAACTTACTCTTCGTATTCAAACTCAGGAACGTTGATTTCGACGCGACGGTTCTTTTGACGACCTTCGCTCGTCTCATTTGACGCGATAGGGCTAGATTCACCTTTGCCCTCTGCAGTGATGCGCGAAGCATCGATGCCTTCATTTTCAAGCAAGCCGGCGATCGCTTGCGCACGCTTCTCTGACAACGTCTGGTTGTACGCCGCTGAACCTGTGGAGTCCGTGTGACCTGTAATGGTAACGGTAGATTGCGGATACTGCTTCATCATGGCAACAAGTTTGTCGAGCATCGCGACACTTTCTGACTTTAGCTCAGCGCTGTTCACTTCGAAGATACCGGCATCAACCAACTGGGCGGTGAATTTCTTGGTTGCAGGCTCGGCGACCACTTCTTGCACCGGCTCTGCCACCATCACCTCGGCGACGGGCTCTTCCGTTGTCATCGGCTGATCACTCGCACCGAAACGGTAAACGAAATTCATCGTAGCAGAGTTCACGGCTGCACGAGCTGAGTTGTTATTTACGTCAGTCAAGCGCTGATATTCAATACGCACACCAGTGGACTTGCTCGCATTAAGCTCAACACCCACAGCCCCTAAGAATGACGCATCATTCTCACTTCCATAATCGACATAAGCACCGCCAACTTTACCGTAGAGTGAAATCACATCGGTCAGAGGTACACTGAGTTTCGGCGCAAGGGTAAACGCGCTGGCGGACTCGTCAGCAATACCATCAGCGGTGTATTTACCGAGATAGTCATAACCGGCTTCTAGGCCAAGCCAGTCCACAAATTGGTAACCCGCGAACACACCACCAGTGATGGCATCATCATCACAATCTGCGGTCATATCACACGCATCATTTAACCAAGATTTACCGACTTTACCCCCTAAGTACACATCAGCGAATGAAGGCGCTGAAGAGAAAGCGAGAGCACTTGCTACAACCACTGCTACTGTTTTTATTTTCATTTATTTTCTCCTTAATGCGCGGTCCGTTGACCACCACTTCCATTGGAAGACACCCTTTCAGAATATGTGAAGAATTACCAAATGTCTTGTCTCAAAGGTTAAAATAGCGTGAAAAATTATATTGATAAGTCAGTGATTAGTTAAACAAAGAAACCCAAAACTAGTGAACACACCATAGATGTAAAAAAGCCGCAGAGATTAACCACTGCGGCTAGTGTCTTGATCTACTTAACGCGCGATTTACGCGTTCGCTTCACGCTCAGCAATAAAAGCAAGTGCCAATTCAATACGAGCGACAACGCGTTCTTTACCGATAAGCGCCATCACGGCATCCACTGATGGTGATTGACCACCGCCAGTCACAGCGACGCGCAGCGGCATACCAATTTTACCCATGCCGATCTCAAGCTCTTCACACACAGTCGCAATGATCGCTTGCTTGATGTTGTCGGTTGTCCACTCTGTCAGGGCTTTGGCTTTCTCTAGAGCAAGTTGCAGAGGCTCTTTGGCAACGCCACGAAGGTGCTTCTTCGCCGCCCCGGCTTCAAACTCCGAAAAATCTTCGTAGAAGTATCGAATTTGCTCAGCCAGTTCCACTAATGTGTGACAACGCTCGCCGACCAGTTGAATCACATCTGTGATCGCAGGGCCATTTGAGATATCAAGTTTTTGGTTATCCAAATGCCATTGAAGATGCGTTGCAACGTACGCTGGATCGGAGGTTTTGATGTAGTGGTTGTTCAACCAAAGTAACTTGTCTGTGTTAAACGCAGAAGCAGACTTAGAAATCGCCTTCAAGGAGAAATGTTCAATCATCTCTTCGCGTGAGAAGATCTCTTGGTCGCCATGAGACCAGCCCAAACGCACTAGGTAGTTGTTGAGTGCATTCGGCAGATAACCTTCATCACGGTATTGCATCACAGAGACCGCGCCGTGGCGTTTTGACAGCTTCGCACCGTCATCACCCAGAATCATGGCACAGTGGGCAAACGTTGGCACGGGTGCACCTAGCGCTTTGTAAATATTGATTTGACGAGGCGTGTTGTTGATGTGGTCTTCACCGCGAACAACGTGAGTGATACCCATGTCCCAATCGTCGACAACAACCACAAAGTTGTAGGTTGGCGCGCCATCCGTACGACGGATAATCAGATCATCCAACTGATCGTTGCCAATTTCGATGCGGCCGCGAATTTGGTCGTCAAACACTACGCTGCCTTCTTTCGGGTTGCGGAAACGAATCACACACGGATCACCCTCTTTTGCTGCCGCGTTGGCAGCGATAATTTTCGGGTGGTTGGCGTCGTAGCGCGGCATCTGCTTTGCTTCTTCTTGTTCTGCGCGAATTTCATCAAGCAGCTCTTTCGGTGCGTAACATTTGTACGCTTTGTCTTCAGCCAGCAGTTTGTCGACCATTTCATTGTAACGATCAAAACGCTTGGATTGGTAGTACGGGCCCTCGTCCCACTCAAGTCCCATCCATTGCATGCCTTCAAGAATCGCATTGACAGCTTCTTGTGAATTACGCTCAAGGTCGGTGTCTTCAATACGAAGTACAAATTCACCGCCTTGGCTTTTTGCGTAGAGCCAAGAATAAAGAGCAGTACGAGCGCCACCCACATGGAGGTAGCCTGTCGGGCTTGGAGCAAAACGAGTTTTAACCGTCATGTAAAATACCTTGATTGTCTGAATGACTGCGCCGCCTTCCGTTTGCGAGGAGTGTGACGCCAAAATTGCGCGTTATTTTAGCACCGATATGTAAATCTACAATCCGTGGTTAAGGTGTTTTACTGCCCAAGAGAGAAACTCTTGGCGTTCTGAGGCTGGAAGCGTGAGAAAATCATGTTGCAACCGCGATGTGCGTGTCAATTCCTCCTTATCCGTCAAACTCGGCGTCGCCTCTAGAAAAACGTCGGATGACGTTGGAGACCTAGCAGCTGTCGCAGTTGATGTTAATGTTGAGGTGCGCAGCTGCGCTTTACCATCACCAAGTTCGTTGTAGCTTGCTAACATTTCATCGTAATTTTTGGTTAGAGAAAAACTCTGGTCGTAGATTTCATCGTATTGATACGGCAAAGGCTGGCCATTGACGTGTAAATGGACACTCGGTGCCCGTTTATACCGCTCGACCCCTCTTTGATCGCGGATAACAAAGGGTTCTGCAATGGTCACCGCTTGATCGTGCGCCTCAAATGTGACCACTAGAGGTAAGCCATTAAACTTCTGTTTACCTCCGTTGGTGTCAATCATCCCACTGACTCGCACTAGCAGTTGATTGGTGCCGTTGGGCAGTTGCCATTCACCCTGTTTAACATGAACAATGGTATCGGTTGAGTTGAGCGCTAACACCTCCACTCGCCCCTCGGTCGTCAATTGCACGCTGGCCCACAGTGACTGACAGATAAACAAACTCAGCAGCGTTAATGCTCTCATCACGATCTTTCCTCTATTTTTATAATGGCATAACAGTGGCAAAAAGCACAAAACGACAAAAGGCGGACAGAGCCCGCCTTGTCTTTCTTGCTCTAAATTAGAATACCCATTCGGTACCGATACGAATCATCAAATCGTCATCAAACGCTGCGTCGTCTTGTTGTGTCAAACGAACGAAGGTGTAGACAGAGTTAAATGAGTAACCGAATTCACCACTGATTGAGGTAGAATCCAGCTCCTTATCTTTTCGGCCATCTTGCTTACCGGTTTGATCCGCGTAGCCGACACGAATATTGGCATTGCCAAAGTAGTAGTTCGCTTGAATGGAGTAAGCGTCGATTTCACGCTCTTTGTAGCCGTAGCCGCCACCATTGTTGGTCGAGTCGTAAGAGCCAGACTTGTACGCACCTAATAGGTTGAAGTTGTCGAGTGGGCGAAGCTCAAAACCGACAAAGTACGCATCTGTGTCACCAATTGATGCTGCAACTCCTGGTTTCCATGAAGGCTGACCATTTGGATCTGGGTTGTTCGTATCCCAAATGCCAGATTCGCCACCTTCAAACGTCGTTCCTTCTGCGGTTTCAAACGCCGCATGCAGGGTCAACATATCGATTGGCGTCACAGAGATAGAACCACCAAAGAAATTCGAATCTTCGTGATTTTCGCTACCGTTACCACCAGCTAAACTAAATTTCACCATCTCACCGATCACTGGCGAATCGTAGCGGAACATTTGGCTCTTACGGTCAAAGTGGTAACGCTCACCGCTGCGCCATGCGCGGTCGAATGTGCGGCCTAAGTTTGATGCTGAGTATGGCCAGTCCACCAATTCATACATAGGTGTCAACATACGACCAAAACGCACGGAGCCCCAATCATCGCCGCGTAGGCCAACGAAGGTATCACGGTTGCCGAGCTTAGCGCCGTCATCCAGAACCCAACCCGATTCCACTTGAGCAAATGCCGTGACGCTGTCCGTCATCACTTTCGCAGCGC
>NZ_JCBDGH010000005.1:0-3468 GCF_059833955.1 Vibrio sp. R15-SG3-ISO1A | reverse complement strand
AGGTTAAAAGAAACAGGATGACAGAACCCTCCAGCACCTAACCGCGTCACCGTTGATATGCGCCGCATGGGCGGTGGATTTGGCGGTAAGGAGAGCCAAGCGGCGCAATGGGCATGCTTAGCGTCATTGGGTGCGTACTACACTCGACAAGCGGTCAAGCTGCGCTTGCCGCGCGCGCTCGATATGACGGCAACAGGCAAACGCCACCCTTTCTATCAAAGCTATCAACTGAGTGCCGACCGCAACGGTATCATTCAAGGCGCAAATATTGCCATTCATGGCCTATGCGGCCACTCACCGGATCTCTCTGATGCGATTGTCGACCGCGCGATGTTTCATGCAGACAACGCCTATTCACTCGGTGAAGCGACCATCGTGGGTCATCGCTTAAAAACCGACACTGTGTCTCATACGGCGTTTCGTGGTTTCGGTGGCCCGCAAGGGATGATCGTCATAGAAAAAGCGATGCAAGAGTTAGCGATTGCCACCGGCCAAGACCCGCTTGATGTGCGTCTTAACAATCTCTACAACGAGAATAAGCACACCACGCCTTACGGCATGGAAGTGTCTCAACACCAAGAGATGCGAGAACTGATCACATCGCTCGAAGATCGCTGTGATTATCGTCAGCGCCGAGAAGCGATTGCTCAGTGGAACCTCACTCATCCATATCTGAAAAAAGGCTTGGCGCTCACCCCGGTGAAGTTTGGAATTTCATTTACTGCCAAGCACCTCAATCAAGCTGGCGCCTTGATTCATGTCTACACCGACGGTTCGGTACAGGTCTCACACGGCGGCACCGAGATGGGCCAAGGTTTACACACCAAAGTGGGACAAATCGTCGCGCAAACCCTGGGCGTCTCACTTGACGCCATACTGGTCACCTCAACACGCACCGATAAAGTGCCCAATACCTCACCGACCGCCGCCTCTTCGGGCGCCGATCTCAACGGCATGGCGGCGCACAACGCGGCGGCAGAGATCAAACAAAGGCTGATTGAGTTTGCTAAAAGCCATTATCAAGTCGCAGAGATCGATATCGAAGGCGGTCAATTGATCGGTACCACAACACCAGTCAGTTGGGCGGAACTGGTGCAAGCGGCGTATATGAACCGCGTTTCCCTCTCCGCGACCGGCTTCTATCAAACGCCGAAAATCGGCTATGACAGAGCCAGCGCGAGCGGTCGACCATTTTACTACTTTGCCCTTGGCGCCTCGTGTTCTGAAGTGATGATCGACACGCTAACCGGTGAAATGACCGTCGAGCGCGTCGACATCCTCCACGATGTTGGCAACAGCTTAAATCCGGCCATCGATAAAGGCCAAATTGAGGGTGCCTTTATCCAAGGTTTAGGCTGGTTAACCTGTGAAGAATTGGTCTGGGCAGACGATGGGCGTTTACTCAGTAACAGCCCAATGAACTACAAAATCCCCACCATTGGTGATTACCCCAAACAGTTGCACATCGATTTGTTCGACAAACCCAACCCAGAAACCAGCATTTATCGCTCTAAAGCGGTGGGTGAACCGCCATTTATGCACGGCATCAGCGCTTGGTGCGCCATTTTTGATGCGATCTCGTCCATTAGCGAACACCAACACGCCGCCTTGCTGCATGCGCCTGCGACCGGCGAGGCGATTCTCTCTGCATGCGAAGACCAACTGACCTGGCTCGAGCAACGAGCGAAGGAGCACAGCCATGACTAATTCGCCATTTCTCCATTCCCGCTCACTCTCATGGCTCAGTGCCTGTCAGCAGCTGGAGACACAAGGTGTGGCTTACTGCATCGCTACCGTGATTGCCAGTGTCGGCTCGGTACCTCGTAATCAAGGCGCTAAGATGGTGATCACCGAGAGCGCCCAGTTTGACACGCTTGGTGGTGGAAACTTGGAATACCAAGTGATTGAAAAAGCGCGTCAAGGGCTGGCGACCTCCCAATCGACTCTTACCATCGAACGCTTTTCTCTCGCCGCCGATCTTGGCCAGTGTTGCGGCGGCGGTGTGCAAGTGATGTTGGAGTATTTCCTTACCCAAACACCACACGTCGTCGTGTTTGGGGCTGGGCATGTCGGCCAAGCGCTGTGTCGGATCCTAACTGAGCTGCCCTGCCAGTTGCATGTTGCCGATACCCGCAGTGAGTGGTTAGCTCCGCTCAAAGATGCCCACATTCATACCCATCTGATCGAGGATGTCACGCAAACCCTTGCATCGCTACCTAGCCATGCTTACATCGTGGTGATGACGCAAGATCACGCCCTCGATTTCGACATTACTCGCCAAGCCTTGGATGCCAACAGGTTTGCTTTCGTTGGTTTAATCGGTTCAGAGGGGAAAAAGCAGCGCTTTAGCTATCGCCTGAAAGAGCAACTGGCCGACCCGGCCACGCTTGAGCACCTCACCTGCCCGATTGGGCATCCTGATGTCAAAGGCAAACTGCCGATGCAAGTGGCTATTTCGGTCGCAGCGCAGCTCAATGCGTACTTTGCCAGCCACACATCCTCGCCGATAGAAACGAGCCCAGAATCGCTTTGGCGCGAGGCCAACGACGCTCGTCAACTCGTTACCTCCAAACTCGAAAGGAATGCGCATGACTGTAGCTAAAACCACAAGTGATACCTCAAGCAAACGCCCGATTGCGCAGCTCGATGCCTTCGCGCTCAGTCAGATTTGCGCCAGTTTGCGCTGGCAAGCCTTGGTGATGGAATCGGCACCCTTTCAAGACGGTGAAGCACTGCGCCATAGCGCAAGCCGAGCCTTCCAGCAGCTTGAAGAGAAAGATTGGCTTGAGGCCTTTGCCGGGCATCCAATGATCGGCGATCTCGCCAGTCTAGAAAAGAAATACGCGCAAGGCCGAGCACTCAGTGAAAAAGAGCAGAGCCACGTGGCCAGCGCCGATAGAGAGACCCTAGAGCGATTGCTCACGCTCAATCAGCGCTACCGAGAGAAATTCGGCTTCATTTTCATCGTCTGCGCGACCAACAAAAGTGCCAAAGAGATGCTCGCACTGCTTAAATCCCGGATTGGTCGAAGCCGAGAAGTGGAACTGCGCGAAGCCGCGCAAGAACAGATCAAAATCAGTCAAATTAGAATGGAAGCTTATTTATGAACACGCTCAGTTGCCATATCCTCGACACCGCCAGTGGTCACCCCGCAGCAAACATTGAAGTGGAACTCTATCCACTTGGCGCACAGGATGCCATCGCCCGCATGTACACCGACGATGATGGCCGCGCCCGTTTTGATAACACCACATTAGCAGCAGGCAGTTATACCCTGCGATTTTTAGTCGCCCCCTACTGCCAACGCGTATTTTCCAACGCCTTTTTCCCCTATGTGGACGTGCACTTTAGCGTTTCAGACACGCGTCATATCCACATTCCGCTGCTGCTCTCTCCTTACGCTTACTCCAGTTATCGAGGCAGTTAATCATGGCTAGACAGATTCACCGTGGCAGCTTGTTGCACTTT
>NZ_JCBDGH010000004.1:0-9594 GCF_059833955.1 Vibrio sp. R15-SG3-ISO1A | reverse complement strand
AATCGTAGCGGAACATTTGGCTCTTACGGTCAAAGTGGTAACGCTCACCGCTGCGCCATGCGCGGTCGAATGTGCGGCCTAAGTTTGATGCTGAGTATGGCCAGTCCACCAATTCATACATAGGTGTCAACATACGACCAAAACGCACGGAGCCCCAATCATCGCCGCGTAGGCCAACGAAGGTATCACGGTTGCCGAGCTTAGCGCCGTCATCCAGAACCCAACCCGATTCCACTTGAGCAAATGCCGTGACGCTGTCCGTCATCACTTTCGCAGCGCGAAAACCAACACGCGTTTCATTCTCTAGTGCCCAGCCTGCATCCGGCCCTGCATCATTCGATGCGCCGTAATCCACCGCTGAAATGGAGACCACACCATACACTTCAACATTGGCATCATTTGGGTCACCTAACATGTAAGCGTGTGCAGCGCCAGCAGTCAGAGTCGCCGCAGCAACTGCTGCGCTAAGAAACGTTTTTTTACAGTGAGACATAAGATTAACCCCTATATAGTCATTTTTTGAATTTTTCTCTTGCCTCACCACCGCGCTGATGAATTCACCGTGGTGAGGACTCTTTATGGACGGGCTCATCTTGGCAAACTTTTTTCGCCTTAAAAAACAAACCAAATTATTTTTCGACTCACTTCAAATTTGTCATTGAGAGAATATCTAAATCAACGATATTTCAATGGGTTAATAAAAACCTAAAGCGATAAAAACGGCAATTTTGAGCTTTTCTACCCGTAAAGCGGTGAGATTGTTAACGACGTCAAAGCCTATTTGCGTTTCTTTAGTTCACTTTATATTTGCAATAAAAAAAGAGTGAACACGATCTCACTTGATGCAAGTCACTGATTTTGCTTGATACGTTGATTTCAACGAATTTGACGTCATTCGGGCTCCAATGCTTGACCTTTCCCCAGAGGTAAGGTTTATGCTTATCGAACTCACATCGAATAACAGTGAAAGGCCGTCGCTATGTACAGGTTTGATATTCCATTACAGGGTTTGAGTTGCATGGGCTGCGCACGCAAAGTAGAGCGAGCGCTGATAGAGCATCATGCGCTCACCGTCCTCGACGTATCGAAAAAACACATTGAAGTCGAAAGTCACGCCCCGTATGGCGAACTGGCGAAAACGGTGGCGTCTTTAGGCTATCAATCAGGAACGAGCTGTGCGTTTTCACTCTCGGGGCTAAACTGTGGCCGATGCGTGTCCAAGCTGCGAACGGCGCTCGAATCCCATCCGTCTATCGGTGATGTCGACATCTCCACCACCAAGCTCACCGTGACCGGTCTACTCACAGCAGACGAGATCATCGCCCTAGTGCAAGAAACGGGTTACTACGCAGTGCCGATTGAAGACTCCCCGCTCATATCAGAGGACACCGTCAGTAAAGAGCCTATCAAGGAGAGTGGTGATGAACCGCAGAGTACCGCGCAAAGAAATAGTAATGAGCACCGCCTCTATTTCGCTATTTCAGGGATGACGTGCGCCAGTTGCGTCAGCTCAGTGGAAAAAGCCTTACTCTCCGTCGAGGGCGTGAACAGAGTCAGCGTTAATCTAGCCGAGCAAACCGCCTCAGTATTCAGCAAACGAGAAAGCGCACAGATACTGGCTGATCTTGTAGAAGCGAGCCAGAGCGCGGGTTATCAAGCCACACATATCGCCGATCCTAACACCCAGCAGGACGAGCAAGCGGCAAATTTGGCAAAGCAGCAAGCGCAGCACAAGCGTAGCGCACTGGCCGGTTTAATCGTCGGGGCGCCGCTCATGCTATGGGGTGTTCTCGGTGGCAGTATGATGATCCAAAACCGCGGCGACCAATGGGCGTGGGGCGTTGTTGGCTTGATCTGTTTTGCGCTACTGGCGAGTGCAGGAAGAGGATTTTTTGTTAACGCTATCGCGGCACTGCGCCATAAACGAGCGACCATGGACACCTTAGTCGCTCTGGGGACTGGCGCTGCCTGGCTCTTTTCGATGCTTGTGGTTGTCGTGCCACAGTGGTTCCCTGTTGCCTCAAGACACGTCTACTTTGAAGCCAGTGCCATGATTATCGGCCTGATTTCGCTCGGCCACTATATTGAAGCGAAAGCGAAAGCCAAGACCACTCAATCGCTTAAAGCCCTGATCAATTTGCAAAGTAACGATGCGCTGTTGGTCGACGAGCAAGGTGAACGAACCATCCCTATCGACCAGATCACCCAAGGTATGACGCTACGCGTCATGCCTGGGGCTCAGTTCGCGGTCGATGGCGTTGTCACTGACGGGGAGTCCTATGTCGATGAGTCAATGCTTACCGGTGAGCCGATCCCAGTCTTCAAACGCAGCGGTGACACCGTACATGCCGGTACCTTGAACCAAGATGGTAGCTTGCTATATCAAGCCACCAGCGTAGGCAGTCAAACCATGCTGGCAAAAATCATCAAATTAGTCAGAGACGCGCAAAGCAGTAAACCGCAGATTGCCAAACTGGCCGATCAGATTTCATCCGTTTTTGTGCCTATCGTCGTTGCGGTTGCTCTGATTGCGGCCGCGGTCTGGTTCTTTGTTGGCCCTGAGCCCAAAGCCAGCTATATGCTGGTCACGGCGACCACAGTATTAATTATCGCCTGTCCATGTGCGCTCGGCCTTGCGACGCCACTATCTGTCACGGTTGGGATTGGTAAAGCAGCGGAGCTAGGGATCTTAATTAAAGATGCGGATGTGTTGCAGTCGGCCAGTCGCATCGATACAGTCGTCTTTGATAAAACGGGTACCTTGACGCAAGGTAAACCTGAAGTGCAGTTTCACGCCCGCTACCATATCGATGACGAGACGCTTTTAGGTCTCAGCGCGGGTATCGAACGTCACTCGGAACACCCATTGGCAAAAGCCATCGTGCACTACGCCCAAGCGTCACACATCACACCGCTGCCTATCACACACTTCACTAACGTACGCGGGCAAGGGGTGACCGGACACTATCAAAAGCAATCTCTAAGTGCTGTATCTCTCAACTATGCCAAGGCAAAAGGCTGGGATCTTAGCCTCGCCGACGCGGACATCAAGCGCGCGGCTGACCAGGCTTACACGCCAATCATTATTGCTTTGGATGAGCAGGTTGTCGGTGTGATGGCGATCGCCGATGGCATTAAACCTGATTCCGCGCGAACGATAACCACTTTAAAAAATATGGGGATTACCCCTGTGCTGCTGACTGGAGACAACGCCCATGTCGCCAACGCCATCGCAAAGCAGCTCGGTATTGATGATGTCATCGCCGAAGTGCTGCCAGATCAAAAAGCGCAGCATATTGAGTCACTGAAAGTGCGCGGTCAACGTGTCGCCATGGTCGGTGATGGCGTCAACGATGCGCCAGCGCTCGCTTTAGCAGACATCGGTATTGCAATGGGCAGTGGCAGTGATGTGGCGATTGAAAGCGCGCAAATGACGTTACTCAACGCCTCGCCGATGGCGGTGGTGCAGGCCATCGAGCTCTCTAAAGCCACTCTCAAAAACATGAAACAGAACTTATTTGGTGCTTTCATCTATAACTCACTGGGCATTCCCGTCGCCGCTGGCGTGTTATACCCACTCTTTGGTTTCTTGCTCAGCCCAGTCATTGCTGGCGCAGCGATGGCTTTATCGTCGATTACTGTTGTCAGCAACGCCAATCGACTTCGACTTTTTAAAACCTCAACTCAGCTTGGAGATCGCTCATGAACAGATTGCTGAAAACCTCAATGTTGACCGCCCTACTCACTATAGCGCCGCAGGTACTGGCAGCCGATGTGGTCAACCATAAATCGCCGTACTGTGGCTGTTGTAGCGAGTGGACTAAACACATGGAGCAGGCAGGGTTCAGCGTCAAAGAAGTACTGCATGACAACATGAACCCAATTAAAGAACAGCTCGGTATTACCTCTCAGCTTGCCTCTTGCCATACCGCAGAAATCGACGGTTATGTATTTGAAGGCCACATCCCCGCCAGTGACATTCAAGCGTTTCTCGCCAATCCTCCCAAAGGGGCAAAAGGATTAGCGGTGCCAGGCATGCCGATGGGCTCACCCGGTATGGAATATGGAGAGAAAAGCGACGCCTATTCAGTGTATGCGTTCAATGAGCAAGGGCAGGTATTTGAATACCGTCATTATGAAGCGAAAGAGTAAAAAGTGAGTCAGTCACCATCAAGGCAGCTGACACGAGGTGTAAAAAAGCCAGTCAAGAACACATCAGGCTCTTGTCTGGCTTAACATCGCCTCTCATTATTCTCCTTGAACTAAGGCTGCCATCATCTCGATATGCAGATCATCATCATTGAGGCAAGGAATAAAATTAAACTGCTCTCCCCCATGCTCTTCATACAACTCACGACACTGCTCGGAAATCTCCTCTAAGGTTTCCAAACAATCGGCAGAAAAGGCAGGGGTCATAATATCGAGCTTTTTGATGCCAGCGCTCGGTAACTGTTCAATGGTTTTGTCCGTATAGGGCTGAAGCCACTCTTCTCGACCAAAGCGAGACTGGAACGTGGTGCCAATTTGTTCACTGGTTAATCCCAGCGCCTTACCCAAAAGCTCAGTGGTTCGCAAACAGTGCTGTGGATAGATGTCACCGTTATCAGCGTAGCGTTTAGGGATGCCATGATACGAACAGAGCAAGTAATCCCCACGCCCATGTTGGCGCCAAGAGGCTTCAACACTGGCCGCCAGCGCTTTGATATACAGAGGATGATCGTGATAGTCGCGCAGCATTCGATAATTGGGTAACACGGGCATCGTTTTAAAGGCTTTCGCTAAGCCATCGTTGACCGCGCCAGTGGTGGTGCCGGAATACTGAGGGTAAAGAGGCAGCACAATGATCTCTTCGACGCCTTGTACAAGCAGTGCCTCAACGCCAGATTGCAGACTAGGATTGCCATAAGTCATGCCAAGCTCCACTGGCATCGATAAAAAATCAGCCAGACGCGCCGCTTGGCGCTTAGAGTACACCATCAGCGGCGACCCTTCTTCCATCCAAACGCTTTGATATAACTTGGCGACTTTGGGCGAGCGAATGGGCAATATCACACCATGTAAAATAGGGCACCACAGCCAGCGGCTCATGTCGACGACGCGATGATCATGAAGGAACTGACTTAGAAAGCGCTTCACGGCTGGTGCGGTGGGTTCATCGGGTGTGCCCAAGTTCACCAATAGCACACCTTGTTGTTTTTTATTCTGCATAGAGTCCGCCGATCCTGTGTTGAATCCAGTCTTAATTGTCTGAAAGATACGTTGCCTAGCCGCGTTAAGTTCAAGAGAAATATAAAAAAAGCGACCTGATTAGGTCGCTTCACTATAACAAATTTCACAAAAGTGATGATAATAGGTATTGCCTATTATGCTAATGCCTTCTCGATATCAGCGCTCACTTCCGCCACTTGCTTAGTACCATCGAATTTCAAGTACTTAGTGTTACCTGCTGCCGCTTCTTTACCGTAGTATTCGATCAGTGGCGCAGTTTGATCGTGGTAGACACCTAAACGAGCGCGAACGGTCTCTTCTTTGTCGTCATCACGAACCACAAGGTCTTCACCCGTCACGTCATCTTTACCTTCCACTTTTGGTGGGTTGTACACAACGTGGTAAGTACGGCCTGACGCTAGGTGAGCACGACGGCCCGCCATACGCTCAACAATCACATCGTCAGCGACATCAAACTCAATCACGTAATCAACATCAACACCCATCTCTTTCAGGCCATCCGCTTGAGGGATAGTGCGAGGGAAGCCGTCTAGAAGGAAGCCTTTCTCACAGTCGTCTTGAGCGATACGCTCTTTGATAAGACCTAGGATGATTTCATCCGATACTAGTTGACCAGCATCAATCACAGCTTTCGCTTGCTTACCAAGCTCTGTCCCTGCTTTGATCGCAGCACGCAGCATGTCACCAGTAGAGATTTGTGGAATACCGTACTTCTCCATGATGAATTGAGCCTGTGTGCCTTTACCTGCACCTGGAGCACCTAGAAGAATGATGCGCATGTTAAATCCTCTTAAGATAATAATGGTTTATACCGAAGCTCACAGCGGCTTGCCACTTGGAGCCAGATCATCGGTAAGTTTCGGTATAACGGTTGTCATAATCAGCCGTTGCGTCTTGCAAGGGACAATGGACAACGTCCTCATACAAACACGGTTTACAATAGATACTGTCATCATAAACAGTAAAACAGGCGTGCACATTACACGCCTGTTTGATCGGTTTCAAGCTGGCATTCTATCATACAATTTAGGCTCAACGCGCCTATTACGACTAAAGAATGCTTAAACACTCACATTCGCCTGCAACATCATGAGTTTTTATGCATTTTGAGTGCAAGGTCCTCACAATTTCCTGCAAATTCGAACCAATAGACGTAAAAAGCCCGCAAGATACGGGCTTTTGCACGACGCTATGCCATTATCCTTTAGTCAAAAGGGTATTGATGGCGCCAAGGAACTGAGACGGGTCCGCCATCGAACCACGCTCTGCCAGCATGGCTTGACCAAGCAGTACCTCGACCCAACGGCCAAAGGCTTCCTCATCGGCCTCATCCGCCATACGCTTAACCAGCGCGTGCTCTGGGTTAAGTTCAAAGATGTACTTCACTTCTGGCGCGGCTTGACCTGCGGCTTCCAGCAGTTTGGCCATCTGTGTCCCCATTTCGAAATCATCGGTAACAACGACCGCTGGCGTCGATGCGAGTTTAAAGGTGGTGCGAACCTCTTTCACGCGATCGCCTAAGTAAGCCTTAGTGCGCTCGACAACCGACTTAAACTCTTCCTCGGTCTCTTTTTGTTTCTCTTTCTCCGCTTCGTCTTCGAACTGGCTAAGATCGAGACCCGCTTTCGTAATGGACTGGAACTGCTTACCATCGAACTCAGTTAAGTAGTTCATCAGCCACTCGTCGATGCGGTCATACATCAAGATAACTTCAATGCCCTTGGCCTTAAACTGCTCAAGGTGAGGGCTGTTTTTCGCCGCCGCGTAGCTGTCTGCGGTGAGGTAGTAAATCTTATCTTGGCCCTCTTTCATACGCTCAACGTAAGAAGCGAGGTCAACCGTTTGCTCTGCCGAGTCCACTTCCGTGGACGCAAAACGCAACAGACCGGCTACTTTCTCTTTGTTCGCCATGTCCTCAGCTGGGCCCTCTTTGAGCACCAAGCCAAACTCTTTCCAGAATGACTGATATTTCTCGCTGTCATTCTTAGCCATGCGTTCAAGCATGGTCAAAACACGTTTGGTACACGCATTACGCAGGGATTGAGTCACCTTGTTGTCTTGAAGAATTTCACGTGACACATTGAGTGGCAAATCGTTGGAATCGATCAAGCCGCGTACAAAGCGCAGGTATGACGGCATGAATTGCTCAGCATCATCCATGATAAACACACGCTGCACATACAGCTTAAGACCCGATTTGTGGTCACGGTTCATCATATCCCAAGGTGCTTTTGATGGAATGTAAAGTAAACTGGTGTAGTCGTTTTTACCTTCCACTCGGTTGTGGCTCCACACCAGTGGATCGGCAAAATCGTGCGATACGTGCTTATAAAACTCTTGGTACTCTTCCTCTGAGATGTCCGACTTATTACGAGTCCATAGTGCTTGCGCTTTGTTGATCTGCTCCCACTTCTTCTCGTCGGTCTCTTTGCCTTCGTCATCACGAACGGCCGTTTGGATTGAGACTGGAATACCGATGTGATCGGAGTATTTGCTGATCACATCACGTAAACGCCATTCGTTTAGGAACTCTTTACCCTCTTCACGCATATGAAGAATGATATCGGTACCACGCTGTTCTTTTATGATGTCTTCGATGGTGTACTCACCTTCACCTGCTGAGTGCCATTGCACCGCTTGATCAGCAGCCAGGCCAGCTGCGCGAGTGCGCACCGTCACGGCATCTGCGACGATAAAGGCGGAGTAGAAACCCACACCAAATTGACCGATTAATTGCGAATCTTTGCTTTGCTCTTCCGACAGCTTAGAGAAAAACTCTGCAGTGCCCGACTTAGCGATCGTACCTAGATGTTCAATCACGTCATCACGACTCATACCGATGCCGTTATCGGAAATGGTCAGCGTGTTTGCCTCTTGATCAAAAGAGAGCTTCACACCCAATTCGGCGTCACCTTGATATAAATCGGGATTGGACAAGGCTTGGAAACGCAGTTTATCCGACGCGTCTGAAGCATTAGAAATCAACTCACGAAGAAAGATCTCTTTGTTTGAGTAGAGAGAATGGATCATCAGGTGAAGCAGTTGTTTGACTTCAGACTGAAAACCACGAGTTTCTTTGTTATTCGTTGCTGTTTCGCTCATGATAACTCCACATTTGGTGCTTTTTATTCCAAGGCCACCTGCCTGTTCGCAGGAATATTGGCGCTAAATCTGACAGTTAAGATGAGGGTGGAGAGTGTAAATTCAAGGTCAAAAAACATAAAAACAGTGTTTTTTTGGTTTTATTTTGATTATTCTTGCACATCTAAAAATGAATAAATCATAAAGAGACGCCAAGATTTGCGCTGTTTTGTTCAATGAGCACTGCTTGGTGGCGAATGGATGCGCATTACGTTACTTGAACCTTTTTATAGAAATGGCCAACCTCAATGAGCAACATAGGTACTAAGTTCAACCTCGCGAACCGCTTCACGTTTGACCCAAACACCAACTCTCTGACCGATAAAGAGAGTGACAACGAGGTGATTCGTCTGGGCAGCAATGAAAGTCGCATTCTCCTTTTATTGGCAGAAAAACCCAATGAAGTTGTCTCCCGCAACGAGCTGCACGATTTCGTCTGGCGAGAGCAAGGGTTTGAAGTTGACGACTCTAGCCTTACTCAAGCCATTTCTACACTAAGAAAGCTATTGCAAGACTCCACCAAGTCGCCTCAATACGTTAAAACAGTGCCTAAACGCGGCTACCAGTTGATCTGTCCGGTTGAAAGAGCGTTGCCTCAAGTCACCAGTGACGATCTCGACGAGATGGACGACAGCCAAGATACTAACGTTTCAGGGTTCGACACCAACGAGAATGTAACAGCGTCATTGTCCCAGACCGTTGACACCACTGCCGGCACGGTGGACACCAAGAAACCTAAAACCAACAACAAGCCCTTGATGATGGTATTGCTTGTCATTACCGTCATGCTGCCTATCCTTGCCATCCTGCTAGCAAAACCGGCGCAAACGCAGTTTCGTGAGCTGACAGTGGTCGATAGCACACCGGTGAGAACGCCGCTGAACCACCCAGATTTAAGCGTGTGGATGCCCTCTATCGAGCAGTGCGTCAAACGCTACAACGAAACACGCCAAGGGGATTTAGCGCCTGTAGAGGTGATCGCTACGGGTGGTCAAAACAATCAGTTAGTCTTGAACTACATTCACTCTCTTCAACAATCAGGTGAAAACATCACCTTGCGCATTGTTGCCGAGCAAGACGATCTCTCTCGAGTATGCCAGTAGGAGTTACCCATGAATCATAGAATCGCCGCTGGCCTCGCCATTATCTCTGCTGCGTTAAGTAGTTGGCTCTACTGGGGCAGTGATATCAAAATTGAGAAAATCCTCACCTCAAGTGAATGGC
>NZ_JCBDGH010000003.1:0-7303 GCF_059833955.1 Vibrio sp. R15-SG3-ISO1A | reverse complement strand
CCGCATCGGTGAGTCCGTCCGTATCGGAGTCCCCCGCTTTGCCGAGTACGGCATCTGAATCAGACTCGAAGGTCAAATCAATCCGATATTGAAAGGCCACCAAACCACCCCAGTCTGTTAAGCGCATGCGAATTTCATTGACACCAGGTACGAGAATCGAAGAAATCACATCAGGGGAGAAGTTACCGCTGACAAACGTCGACCCCTCTATCGTGGCGAGCGAGACGCCATTCATAATCACCTCGCCTCGATTGTCCGCTTTCATGAGCAAATTCATCGATGCGTCGCTAAACTCGTTGGGCATATTGAAGCGAATACGAATCCAGTTGGATTGATACAAACCGGACGTTTGAGACGGGTAAACATTCACCCAGGTATTGGTGCCAGGTAAGAAGCCCCACGGGTGCGCGCCAACGTAATAAGTCGGGCCCCAAGTGACGCCGCCATCCGTTGACCCTTCCGAATAGGGGTCGATGTCACCGTTATTCCCATACCCACCGAGTATGGTGAGCGTTTGCTGCTCTGCGAGTACCGGGGTACTTAATAGCGCCGCGAGCACTGCGGCGATTGCGTGTTTTTTCATGACTACCATCCATTCCTTGTCGACTGCGAGGGCGTTTTGGGTGTCAGGCACACTCGCAATTGGCTACTGATACACACCTAAAGCGTAGTCCTATTGTGTGATGTTTATTCAAATAATTGGTCCTCATAGTTTGGTTTATTATCATTAACGAGTGCTAAGAGAGTGCGTTACAAAATAAATCAAAAGGTTAGGCTGGAGGAGATAGTCTAATTTTATTGAGAGGTCAGAGCAGTCGTGGGGTTGTTGGGTGAAGTCAGAGGATGTTGGTGGAAAAATGAAAAGCCCCTATCGACTTATAAAGTAAACAGGGGCTTTGCACAGTTAGTCATCTAAAAGAGACTATTCGATGTTCTGAATCTGCTCTCTCATCTGCTCAATCAAGACTTTCAACTCGACCCCGGATGCGGTGATGTCGGTGCTGATCGACTTCGAGGCGAGCGTGTTTGACTCGCGGTTGAACTCTTGCATCATAAAGTCGAGGCG
Source organism: Vibrio sp. R15-SG3-ISO1A (assembly GCF_059833955.1). Taxonomy (NCBI): domain Bacteria; kingdom Pseudomonadati; phylum Pseudomonadota; class Gammaproteobacteria; order Vibrionales; family Vibrionaceae; genus Vibrio; species Vibrio sp. R15-SG3-ISO1A. The sequence continues at coordinate 6,237 of NZ_JCBDGH010000003.1, read as the reverse complement.
TCGGCCGCAGGCGCCGCCTTTTTTGAGGATGTTGTTGGTCTCTTTGACGTGAGAGTCGAGGCGATCGAGCTCTTCTGCCACATCGGATTTTTGCGCGAGGAGGATAAGCTCTTGCTCAACGCGGGAAGGGTCGAGCTCGACTTTGGCGTCTTCAAACTTGGCAAATAGGCGCTCACGTTGCCACTCAAGGATCTCGGGCATGCGAGCGCGCACGCGAGTCACTTCTTGTGAGATGGCGTCTAGGCGCTGGGTGATGAGCGCTTTCATGTTGTCGCCTTCGCGGCCGCGAGCGTCGATAAAATCACTCAGTGCATTGTCGAAAGCGGCTAACAGGTCTTTGTTGACCGCGTCCATGTCCTGCTCTGGAGTCTCCATCACGCCTGGCCACTGCATCACTTGGAACGGGTTGATGCGGCTCAGTTCGCCGGTCATGTGCATCACTTGCTCAGCGGCTTTGATGACTTGATTGGCGAGGGTTTCATTGATGGTCAGCTCACCTTTGGCGGCGGGGTTGGCTTCAAAACGCAGGCTGCACTCTACTTTACCGCGCGCTAGGCGCTTGCGAAAGCGTTCACGCAGTAGCGGCTCTAGGCCACGAAATTGCTCAGGGAGGCGGAAGTAGGTCTCCAAATAACGTTGGTTGACGCTGCGGATCTCCCATACGGCACTGCCCCAATCGCCTTTGGCTTCGCTGCGCGCGTAGGCCGTCATGCTATAAATCATCGAATTTTCCTATCTATTAATCTGTGAAAATAACGCAGGGAGAGGATAGCAGAAGGTGGGGGGGAGTTCCTAGTGACTAGTTCCTAGTTCCTAGAGGGGGTGATGGGTGATGGGGAGAGGGAGAGGGGTAGTGAAGGGGGAATGACAGTGGTGGTGAGGGGGTGTTTTATGCTAGACTCTGGGCCCAATTCTACCGTCATCAAGTCAACAAAGGTAATGCCCATGCGTCCCAATGATCGCAAGGCGGATCAAATTCGCCCAATTAAAATTACTCGCAACTATACCGCGTATGCAGAAGGTTCTGTGTTGGTCGAGTTCGGCAATACCAAAGTGCTGTGTAACGCCACAGTTGAAGAGAGTGTGCCGCGTTGGCTAAAAGGCCAAGGCAAAGGCTGGGTGACGGCCGAGTACGGCATGCTGCCGCGTTCGACACACTCACGCATGCGTCGCGAAGCCTCAAGCGGTAAGCAAGGTGGGCGCACGATGGAAATTCAACGCCTGATTGCGCGCAGCTTACGTGCCGTGGTGGATTTAGAAGCGATGGGCGAGTTTATGATCACCGTTGACTGTGATGTGATTCAAGCCGATGGCGGCACGCGCACGGCGTCTATCTCCGGAGCCAGTGTAGCGTTGGCGGATGCCTTCACGCATCTGATCAATAAAGGCAAACTGAAACAGAGCCCGATGAAAGGCCATGTGGCCGCGGTGTCGGTAGGCTTGCTGGGTGAAGAGGTATTGTGCGACTTGGAGTACGTTGAAGACTCCGCCGCAGACACCGACATGAACGTCGTGATGACCGAAGATGGGCGCATGATCGAAGTGCAAGGCACCGCCGAAGGTGAACCGTTCACCCACGAGCAACTGATGGTCTTGCTTGAGTCGGCCAAGGTCGGCATTGCTGATATTGTCGCCGCGCAAAAAGCAGCCCTAGCAGATTGATTGATAGCTCCCATTGATGGGGGCTATTTTTTTGTCCTCTTTCTATAGAGAACACTGTTTATCCTTAAATATTTATCCCCTTCTTCTAGGAACTAGGCACTAGGAACTAGCCACTAGAACAACCATCGAGAGAAAATAATGAAAGCATACCAGCGTGAATTTATTGAGTTTGCACTTGAGAAACAAGTTCTTAAGTTTGGTGAGTTTACTTTGAAATCTGGCCGTAAGAGCCCGTACTTCTTTAACGCTGGACTTTTCAATACCGGTCGTGATTTGGCGCGCTTAGGGCGTTTTTACGCCGCCGCGCTAGCGGACTCTGGCATCGAGTTTGATGTGCTGTTTGGCCCTGCGTACAAAGGCATCCCGATTGCGACCACCACGGCGGTGGCACTGGCGGATCACCACGACATCGACACGCCTTACTGTTTTAACCGTAAAGAAGCGAAAACCCACGGTGAGGGCGGCAACTTAGTCGGCAGCCCGCTGGAAGGTCGCATTATGTTGGTGGACGATGTGATCACCGCTGGCACCGCGATTCGTGAATCGATGGAAATTATCCAAGCAAGCGGCGCCGCACTGGCGGGCGTATTGGTGGCGATTGACCGCCAAGAAAAGGGCAAAGGAAAGCTCTCTGCGATTCAAGAAGTCGAGCGCGATTTTGGCTGCGCGGTGATCTCCATCGTTAGCCTTGGCGATTTGGTGACTTACTTGGAAGAGCAAGGCGACGCGGCAGAGCACCTCGCCGCCGTGAAAGCGTACCGTGCGGAGTATGGGATTTAAGTGAGGGGTGAAGGGTAATGGGTGATAGGTGAAGGGTGATGGGGGATGGGGAGAGAAGGCTTGACTTGGCTGGCCGAGAGAGCAAGCTCCCACAACCCACAACCCACAACCCACAACCCACAACCCACAACCCACAACCCACAACCCACAACCCACTACCTATACCGCACGCCTTTCTCTGCGTTTTCGTCTTGCATGGTTTTGTAGCGCTTGTGTAGCCACATCCATTGCTCTGGGGCGCGGAGGATCACCTCTTCCACGTGGCGGTTCATGTAGGCGGCGGCGGCGACTTCGTCTTTTTGTGGGTAGTCTTTCTCTACCGATTTATTGGCGATGATCTCATAGCGCCCGTCATCACTGCGAAAGCCTGAACCCATCACAATCGCCGCTTTGCTTGTGTATGCCAAGATGCTGGTGCCTGTAGTAGTGCAGGCATCGGGAACGGCAAAAAAGGGCACAAACACCGACTTGTTGCGGCCGTAATCATGATCCGGTAAGTAAAACAGCCGCTCACCACTGCGCATGACGCGAATCATCTGTTTCAGATCTTTTCTGTCGATCAAAACGTTACCGTTGTGCGAGCGACCCCAGTGTTGAATAAAGTTGTACGCAGGATTATTGTGCGGGCGAAAGGCGCCATAGCCGCCCAGCCCCAGCACAGCAAATGCGCGCGCGGTGATCTCTAGATTGAGTGCGTGGACGCAGCACAGCAGCACGCCCTGTTTCTGTTCATTGTATTGATGCAGCAACTCGACATCTTTCGCCATGATTCTGCGCTTAAAGCGCCAGGTGGGCCAAAACCAAGTGATGCCAGTTTCAATCAGCGCGAGACCGGTGTTTTTGAAGTTCTCCTCAACCATCGCCTCAATCTCAGCTTGCGCTTTATCCGGGAAGGCGAGCTCAAGATTGCGCTTGGCAACATGAACGCGCTTTTTGCCTAAACGCATGCCGAGTTTGCCGAGCCCTCGGCCAAGTGCATAAAGCAGTCGATACGGTAGCAGGTTAACCACTATCGCCAGCGAGCCAAAGCCAAGCCAAACGCCCCAATGGCGCGGGTGAAGCAAAGACCAAGAAAACTTGGGTGGCTGGTGTTTATCGTTGGTTGTCATGAATTAATCCAATTGCGCACTGAGCAGTGCCCAGTACTCATCAAAGTTTGCGGTGGGGTGGTACTTAAAATCAGAGCGCACAAAGCGGTTCAAGCTGCCTTCGACTTGGCCAAGCAGTTGCGCGGCGAGGATCATTTCATCCACGGGAAAGGCTTTCCCTTCACGCAGTTTACGCTCACGCAGGATTTGACGCAGTGAGGTTTCAATGCGCTCATACAACTGGTTGATGCGATCGCGCAGGCGCTCATTTTCAAACATCAATGCGTGGCCAGACAAAATTCGGCTCAGCCCCGGGTTGCGCTCGGCAAAGGCGAGAATGAGCTGCAACACCAAACGCAGACGCGTCAGGGTGTCTTTCTCTTCATCCAAAATACGATTGATGCGAGACATTAAAGACTCTTCAATAAACTCGATCAAGCCCTCAAACATGCGCGCTTTGCTAGGAAAGTGACGATACAAGGCCGCTTCTGACACGCCGACTTGTTTGGCGAGTTTCGCGGTGGTGATGCGTGAGGCGCCGTCACTGGACTCCAGCATTTCGGCAAGGGCTTGCAATATTTCGTCGCGGCGGTTGGTTTTTTTTGTTCCTGCCATGAACCTCTTCCTTATTTATAACCACAGTTTATAAGAACTGTCACACGAGGGGCGCAGCGCTCAGAGGGGCTGAAAACGCAAAGCGCACACCGAGTGCGAGCGCGGCTGGGGCTCAACCAACCGCGTTGTCTGATGAATAGGTTGAAATCACTCGCTTGTTGGCGCGAGTTTGTCATTAATAATGGTGAGGATCTGCGTTGCGATATCCTGTTTGGACGCAAGCGTAAGTGATTGCTCACCCTCTTTCCAGTATACGGTGATAGCGTTGTCGTTGCTATTAAACCCTTGCCCCGCGACTGAGACATCGTTAGCACAAATGAGATCAAGGTTTTTCTTCGCCAACTTGCTTTTTGCGTAGTGGGCGACGTCTTGTGTTTCAGCGGCAAAGCCAACAGTAAAAGGTCGATGCTCATTCAGCGCCGCGACACTGGCAACAATGTCGGGGTTTTTCACCATCTCAATCGACATCGCATCGCTTTGGTCGGTTTTTTTGATTTTCTGCGTGGCAACCTGATGAGGACGATAGTCGGCCACCGCGGCGCAGCCAATAAAGACATCGTGTGAGCGAGCATGCTCAAGTGCCGCGTCGTACATCTCTTGCGCGCTTTGCACGTCTATACGGGTAACGCCGCTCGGCGTTGAGAGCGAGACAGGGCCGGCAATCAGCGTCACGCGGGCACCGAGCGCCGCGGCCTCGCTGGCCAGTGCAAAGCCCATTTTTCCTGAGCTGTGGTTAGAGATATACCGCACCGGATCAATCGCCTCACGGGTCGGGCCCGCGGTGATGAGCACAGAGCGCCCCGCCAGCGGTTTAGGGCCAAAAAATTGCTCGCAGCGCTCAACCAGTTGCATCGGCTCTAACATGCGCCCCGGGCCGACGTCGCCACACGCTTGCTCGCCGGCTGCAGGGCCCCAAATCATCATGCCGCGACGCGAAAGGGTGGCGATGTTTTCTTGTGTGGCGAGGTTGCGATACATCTGCTGATTCATCGCGGGTGAGACAGCAACTGGCGCATCGGTCGCCAGCACGAGAGTGGTCAGAAGATCATTGCCCATGCCCGCCGCCATGCGCGCAATCAAATCCGCCGTGGCGGGCGCGAGCAGAACCAAATCGGCCCATTTGGCGAGCTCAATATGGCCCATAGAGGCTTCGGCGGCTGGGTCGAGCAAGCTCTCTGACACCGGACGTCCAGAGACCGCCTGCATGGTCAGCGGGGTAATAAACTCTTTCGCGGCTGGCGTCATCACCACCTGGACGGTCGCGCCACGTTCACTGAGTCTGCGCGTCAAATCCGCACATTTGTACGCGGCGATACCACCGCTGATACCTAAAAGGATCTTTTTACCTGCGAGTGTTTGCATGATGATCTTCCTTAAAAATTCTTGGCGTAAGATAGCACGCCGCGTGTCACTAGGCGAGTTGACCCCATCCCTCTACGTCCTATCCCTCTGGGCCCAATCCAGCTGTGGTACCTCAAAGCGTCTTACCTTAAGTAGTCATACCTTAAGTAGTCATACCTGATATAGTCGTCTCTCAAACAGTGTTGCTTTGCCCGAGTGGTTAATGAGTAACGTCTCAATTACATAGAAAGAGGAAACCGCTCGAATCTTCACGCTTTTTTGCCCAGTCAACCTGAGAGATTTGATTACGCTTGGCGTGACAGATGAGCAATGTGGAGCAAACCGTGAGCCGATATCTATGACAGTGCCGTTACCGAAATCGTCAATGCCGCGTGAGAAACTGCTTTCTCATGGCCCTCAAGCGTTAACCGATGCAGAGCTGGTGGCGATTTTTCTGCGCACCGGTACGCAAGAGAGGAATGTCATTGCGCTTTCTGACTATTTATTAGCGGAATTTGGCTCGCTGCGTGGGCTGTTCTCCGCCGATCTCGAGCAGTTTTGCGCGCACAAAGGACTAGGGGTGGCCAAATACGTGCAGCTTCAAGCCGTACTGGAGATGACGCAGCGTTATCTCAGTGAAACGCTCAAACGGGGCGACGCGTTGACCAGCCCGGAGCAAACCAAGCTTTATCTCTCCGGTGTGCTGCGTGACAAACAGCGTGAAGAGTTCCACGTGCTCTTTCTCGATAAC
>NZ_JCBDGH010000002.1:0-11668 GCF_059833955.1 Vibrio sp. R15-SG3-ISO1A | reverse complement strand
CGTGCAGAGAGTTTGCTGTCGGTCTTCTTGACTTTCTTGTCTTGCCCAACCGACAACACGCGAATTTTTTCCAGCAGCATTTGCGCTTTTACCCCATCAAAGCGGCTGACTTGGCGCGTATCCGCTAAGTTGGCATTGGGCGAACTCACGGCTAGCACATCAATCGAATCACCAGCACGAATAAACCCTTCAATCAGGTTGGCAGATGAAATAGTTAAGGGATACAACGCCTTGCCTGGGGTGATTAAGAACTCGATATAGTCGTCATCACCGACCTGCGCTAAGTCTTCTTCAAATAGGTAGCTGCCTTCGGCCTTTGTATTACGTAAAATGGTGGTCGTGGTCAGCTTGGGTAAAATGTCACCATTAATACCCTGTTTACGGGCATCCGATTCGGTCAACACGACACGCGATAAGGTCACATCTTTGGTGTATTCACCGCGCAAGCTCGGGCGCGTTACTTGCCATACGGTAAACTGCTGCTCGGCAGGCGGCACTTCAGGGGCCTCAACCACAACAGGCGCCGGGCGCATAAAATCCGCTGCGCCCAGCACCATTAATATTGCCGCGCAAAAGATCAGCGCCACAATCAGTTTGGAATTCAACATGATGAATGTTCTTCGTTAGATTAACGCGTTAGGGGTAATAGCTGCTCAATACAATCAGCGGGTAAAAACCAGTACATATGGCGACGCCATAAGGCAGACCACGGTCAGGGTTACCCCGCTGCCACCAACGGTATTTGACCCAATACACCACAGCTAGCACACCGCCCACAAGCAACATAGCGATGACTGCCGCGGGTAAAAACGCTGGCGCCACCGCCAGCGATAAGGCAGCAATCAGCTTAATGTCGCCGCCGCCTACCCAACCAAGGTGAAACAAAACGAGCCCCGCAGAGAGCAACATGGCTGAATAGGCAACGGCGTAAAGAGCCCAAGGTTGATGAATGCTAATCAGACACGAACACAATCCTAAAATCACTACATGTTTATTTTTGATCGTGCGTTGCAAGCAATCGGTACAACACACCAATACAAGCAATACCACTAACAGAAAATGGATTAGCGCATTCATTAACAGTTATGGCTCCTAGGATTACGGCGTCGGTTTGTTTGGTGTTACGGTGTTACGCTGCTGATATCAGTAGCAATGCTATCGAACGCAGCTTTAAGATTCGCGAGCATGCTGCCATCAGTCGTTGCTAAAACCACCGCCAAAAGCCCGGCCATCGCCACACCAATCAAACCGTATTCGATGGCCGTTACGCCGCGCTCATCCTTTTTGAATGCTTTAAGAAGTTGTGAAATATTCATAATTTTCCTCTAGATAGATAAAGTGTTACCCAATTGATGCGCTGAGTATATGCATCAAGTTTTCTGGTGGGAGGGATTTTGGAATCTTTATCACATCAGAGCAAAATAGATACCTATCGAAAAATTTAATACAACGGCTTGCATATTTATCAGTAATCACGTTTATGGCATGAAATTGACAGAAAGATCGTCAAAATTCTGTGATCTCGATAAAAAACATATGTTTGGCGATTTTTCTTAGAAACATTTACTTACATTCTAGGTAAGAAAAATCAGAAAAAAGTGGTAGATGACTTTTTCTGCCGACAGCGCGCAGAACAATACTTCACGTCATCCCAGCAGCGTTGCCACTTTTTACGCCAATGGAACGGCCGATGGCAAATGGGGCAGATTTTCTCGGGGAGAGTCAGTTTTTTGTGCATGTCGCCTGTGGGCTCGTATCATCTTATGAGTGGGTCATGTTTGATGATACGTCACCCGACACAGTCCGATCAGGCGACATACGTGCGGGGTTAACTGAGAATATCGGTGAGACCTGCAACCAAACGCTCGACGGCGATGGTCAACTCTTGTTCGGTTGCATTGGTGAAGTTAAGTCTCAGCGCAGGGAAGGCCTTTGCGCCGGCGGGGTAAAACACGCTACTTGGGACCACCGCCACTTTATTTTCAAGCAGTTGGGTGGCGAGCTTAAAGCTGTCGCACTCCGGTAAGGTGAGCCAAACGAACATGCCGCCCTCGACTGGGCGTACATCACAGCCAGCAGGCAGTGAGGCTTTGAGAGAGCGGTATAAACTCTGATAACGCGCTTGGTACAAGGTGCGAATCGTCTCAATGTGCTGACTGAACGCAGGGTTTTGCAACAGACCAAGCAGCACCGCTTGCATCGGCACGCTGGAGTGCAAATCGGCGCCTTGTTTGATTTTGATCAGTGGTGCTAAGAAGGTGGTGTTACCAGTCACAACCCCTACGCGCAGACCCGGTGAGGCGATTTTGGAGAAGGAGCGTAACACAATCGAGTGTTGCGGGCAGAACGTTGACACCATCGGCAGTGCCGTGCCCGCAAAACGCAGCTCGCGATACGGCGCGTCTTCAATCAAGGTGACTTGATACTGTTCACACAACTCACCAACGCGCTCACGCGTATCGAGTGACCAACACACCCCCGTCGGGTTGTGAAAATCCGGTACGGCGTAGAACATTTTCGGCTGCTGAGTTTGGAAAACCTGTTCAAGCTGTGCCAAGTCTGGCCCCTGCTCTGTCTGTGACACTGTGACGATATTCGCTTCCACTAACCCAAAGACTTGCATCGCTCCGAGGTAACTTGGTGCTTCCATCACCACTGTGTCTTGCGGGTCAATGTAGGCACGCGCAATCAAATCTAGCCCTTGCTGCGATCCGGTGGTGACCATCGCGCTGTGTGAGGACGGTAAATCGTAGTGATCGGTTAAATAGTCGAGCAAAGGCCCGTAACCTGCCGTGGCACCGTACTGAAACACGTCAGGTTGCAGGTGCAAACTCTCTAGCGTCGGTCGCATCAATTCGATAGGAAAGGTTTGTTCATCGGGCAAACCGCCCGCAAGCGAAATCACACTCTTGTCTGAGGCAGCAGCAAGAATTTCGCGAATGTAAGAAGAAGGCGTGTTGGCTAATGACTTGGCAATGTGCATATCGGACCCTGTGCGTTTCAAATTCGCAGCGCAACCACTTGGCTGCGCCTAATCAAAGGCTGTTCACTTACGGCAAGTGAGAGCAGTGAAATATTCTGTTATGACGTTCGATATTACCTATCGTTGCACATTTTGCGCTGTCCATTTATGCTTATCAACATGTCCATTTATGCGATTTTTCTCAAATCATGGCCCAACACCTGTCCCGTATCAACGATGTGCTGTATTACATCCACAAAGACATCAGCCGCGATCTCCCCGGCAAAGCGCTTGCCAACGTCGCCGCCTATTCTGAACAGCACTTTCATCGCGTGTTTAAACAGGTTGTCGGTGAATCGCTACATAAGTACATTCGTCGCACCCGCATGGAATATGCGGCCAACCAGTTGATGTTTGACCAAGGCTCTTCGGTGGCAGACATCGCCGCGCGCTGTGGATTTCAATCGGTCTCGTCGTTTAGCCGAGCGTTCAAAGCGACGTTTTCTGCCTCTCCGGGGGAGTGGCGTCAGCAAGATCTACGCGCAGGTGACAAACCCTATTTAAAAGACCCTGAAATCGCAGCAGGCTACCATCGCACCGCCAATAAACCGTTACCAGAACCTCAAATCAGACAGGTGCCTGAGCGCTTTGCGGCCTATATTCGTCATACTGGCTACAACCGTTCCATCAAAAAAGCGTGGACGGTACTCAATGCATGGGCGCTTTCAGAGCAGCGGGACGCCAGCGTCCAATTTGGCCTGCACCACTCCAACCCCGCTTGGGTAGAATTGGACGAATGCCGCTATGTGGCGTGTATTGAAATCGATAAACCGATCAAGGTACGCAGTTTGGTCAATCAGTTGGTGATTCCAGGTGGGTTACACGCCGTGTTTCGATTGACCGGCGTGTATGGGGAGTTGCTACCACAAATCAGTCAAGTGTTGGAACGTTGGCTGCCACAGTCAGGGTTTAAGCTCGGTTCTACCCCGGCATACGTGCACTATTTCGATAACCATTTCACCAACAAAAGTGAACACTTTGAGCTGGATTTTTATCTGCCTATTGGTTTTTATTGACCGGATCCGGTTTTAGGCCGCGCAGGACCATATCGACCACAAACTCTTGCGCCTGCTGATACTCGTCATCGGAGAGCTGAGCTCCTTTAATGAGTTCAATCTCACTTTCAAAGTCGGCATAAAATTGCGTCGCGCCCCAGATAAGAAACAGCAAATGGTACGGGTCAACCGCACGAATGAGCCCCCGCTCGGCCCAAGCGCTGATCACGGTCGCCTTGCCACTGCTCCACTCCACAACCGGAAATTGGATCGCCGCACGAATGTTGGGGGCCCCTTGGATGATCTCTTGGGCAAAAATTTTCGACTCTTGCGGATGACTGCGGCTGTAACGCATTTTGCCTACGATATATCGCCGCAATACTTCTTGTGGATCGCGCTGAATGGCATCTTCGGAAAAGCCATCATTCCAAAGGTTTAGAATATCTTGCAGTAGCGCCTTATACAGTCCTGACTTGGATTTGAAATAATAGAGGATGTTCGCTTTGGGCAGCGACACTCTGTCTGCAATGGCTTGTATCGACGTGCCTTTGTAACCGTGCTTAACAAACTCATCGGCGGCGGCTTGCAAGATCAACTGTTCGTTGCGCCTGCGGATTTCGCCCGAGGATGCGCGCTTTTCCTTACCAAGTTGGACGTTCAAAATGACTCCTTGTCTTGTGCTGACTCTTTTTACAGTAATCACCCGATTTCATTGCCTTGTCAAGCCTGTGAATCTGCACCAAGAGCAGGCATGCGCACTGATTTAGTTCATCGATTGCCACCGTATGGATCGCGAGCCTTGCCCAACGTTGGCTTGAACAATTGGTCAGCTTTTTGCATTTAGCCCATCAATACCATTAAAAAAACCAAAAGGACTTGGCTCAACATGACAGCACCGCTTCTCGAACTCTGGAACCTGTCAAAGGTGTTTCCGGGGGTCGTCGCAAATGACAAAGTGAATTTAAAACTCCATAGCGGCGAGATTCTCGCGCTACTTGGAGAAAACGGCGCTGGGAAATCGACCCTAGTGAAGATGATTTACGGCGTAAACACGCCCACATCCGGTGCGATATTATGGAACAACCATGAAGTCACGATTGCCTCACCGACCCAAGCAAGAGAGATGGGGATCGGCATGGTATTTCAACACTTTTCCGTGTTTGAAACGCTCACTGTGTTAGAAAACATCGAGCTGGGATTGGATAAAGCCTTTCTATCGACCATCGACAACCTAAGACAGACGATCATCGACAAAAGTCTTCAATATCAGCTCCATGTCGATCCCGATCGTTACGTCCATAGCCTAAGTATCGGTGAACGACAGCGTGTTGAAATATTGCGCTGTTTGATTCAAAACGTGAAGCTATTGATCCTCGATGAACCGACTTCAGTACTTGCGCCGCAAGAGATCGAAGGATTGTTTGCGGTGCTCAACCAACTTGCCTTAGAAGGCTGCGCCATTTTATTCATCAGCCACAAGCTCAAAGAGGTGACCGCCTTATGCCATCGAGCCGTCATTCTACGCGGCGGAAAAGTGACCGGTGAGTGCGACCCTAGCCAAGAAACGCCCAACAGCATTGCCAGGATGATGGTTGGAGAGCATGCGACCCTCTCAGAGCACTATGACAAAGTGCAGGGCGGCGCCCCTGTCCTGCACACGAAAGGCTTGTCACTCGAGGCCTCTCACCCGTTTGGCTGCGCATTAAAAGACGTCGCTCTTCGCCTTAATGCAGGCGAGATCTTTGGCCTCGCCGGAGTGGCGGGTAACGGCCAAGAAGAACTGCTAGCGGCGCTTAGCGGCGAAGATACCCGAGCCAGTAAGCGCAGCATCCAATGGCAAGACGAAGCGATTGGGCATCTTGATGCCGGGCAAAGACGCAAACGCGGCCTTGCCTATGTACCTGCTAACCGGCTTGGCCAAGGCGCAGTACCAGAGATGAGTTTGGAAGAGAACACGCTACTGACTCACGCCGCCCGCTTAAATCACAATAGCTTGATTCAGTTTCCCAAACTCAAACAACTCGCCAAGCAGTTGATCCAAGATAATCAGGTCAAGTGTCGCAATGAGCAATCGCAAGCAAAAAGCCTCTCGGGCGGCAATCTGCAAAAATTCATCATGGGACGAGAAATCGCTCAATCCCCGACGTTACTGATTTGCGCTCACCCGACCTGGGGCGTGGATATCGGCGCAGCTAGCGCCATCCATCGCCAACTGATTGCACTGCGTGACCAAGGGGCAGCGGTGTTGGTGGTATCAGAAGATATTGATGAACTCTTTATGATCTGTGACCGCCTCGCCGCCATCTACGAAGGGCATGTCTCTCCGGCCGTAAAAACCGACGACACCTCTATCGACCAACTAGGTGAGTGGATCGCGGGCGGCTTTTTATCGCCATCTTCCTACCAAGGCGCAAGCAGCGAATCACAGGGGGTGAATCATGGTTAAAGTGGAACCCAGATTAGAAAGCTCACAGTGGATGATGTGGCTATCGCCGTTCATTGCGATAACGCTGACGCTTGCGCTATCGAGCCTGCTGTTTGTCTGGCTGGATGTCAGTCCGGTGCGCGCCTTTGAAGTGTTTGTCGTTATGCCGTTTGAGGACAGTTATAACCTCGGCGAGTTGTTGGTGAAATCCACGCCGTTAATGCTCTGTGCGGTCGGTTTGGCGCTCTGCTATCGCGCCAATATTTGGAATATTGGTGCTGAAGGCCAACTGCTGATTGGCGCCGTAGCAGCAAGTGCGGTTGCCATCAGCGCCACCGAACAATCAGGTCCACTCCATCTAGTACTGGCCATCGGTGCTGGTGTTGTGGCTGGCGCGGGTTGGGCGGCCATCCCTACCCTGCTCTATCGACGTTTTCACACCAACATCATTTTAACCACCATCATGCTCAACTATGTCGGTCTCTATATTTTGCTCTGGGCGGTACATGGCCCGCTAAGAGACCCGCAAGGGTTTGGTTTCCCAGAGTCCGTGATGTTTGCCGATGCAGTCATGCTAAGCCCGCTATTTGAATCCGGCCGAGCTTCGACGGCGATCGTCATCGCCATTGGTATTGCGCTGCTCGCGGGATTTGCTTTGTTTCGAACCTTACCCGGCTACCAACTGCGTGTGTTAGGTGAGGCCAAGGCAGCGGCTAAATACGCCGGTTTTTCAGAAAAGAAACTCGTCTGGGGCGTGATGCTTCTCGCGGGGGCGCTTGCGGGCTTTGCTGGGGCGGCGGAAGTGACTGGGCCCATTGGGCAACTGATCCCGTCTGTCTCTCCGGGCTATGGGTACGCCGCGATCATCGTTGCGTATCTGGGGCGCTTAAATCCTATTAGTGTGGTAATTGCGGCTTTGTTTATGGGCGTGCTCTATATGGGGAGTGATCTCGCGCAAATTGAGCTGGGCTTACCTACTGCGGTGACAGGCCTATTCCAAGGTACTTTGCTGTTCTTCCTGCTTGCGTGCGACTTTTTGATCAACTATCGATTGGTGATGGTGAAACCGCTTTTCGCCCGCACTCAAACTAACCCAATTGACCACCAAGGAGCCGCCTAATGGACGCACTACTTATCCAATCGCTGCTCATAGCAGCATTGAAAACTGGCACGCCGCTACTCATCATCGCCCTTGGTGAACTGATTTGCGAAAAAACCGGCGTACTGAACTTGGGCCAAGAAGGCATGATGCTGATGGGCGCCATGGCGGGCTTTGCCGGCGCGTATTTCACCGGCAGCCTCGCGATGGGCGTTCTCCTTGCTATGGTCGCAGGTATGACGATGGCCTTTATTTTTGGTGTACTGACACTCAGCCTGAGTGCCAATCAAGTCGCGACAGGCTTAGCACTGACTATTTTTGGTACTGGTTTGAGCGCCTTCCTCGGCGGCAGTTTAGTGGGGTCCACCCTTGAAGGCTTTCAACCGATAGCGATTCCGCTGCTTAGCGATCTGCCTTTTCTTGGGCCGCTGCTTTTTCAACATGATCTATTGGTTTACGCCAGCTTTGTTCTGGTCGGTGTTAGTGCTTGGGTGCTCAGTCGGACGCGCGCTGGGTTGGTGATCCGCGCTGTCGGTGAGAACCCGCATTCGGCCAATGCCCTTGGCATTGAAGTGATCAAAGTACGCTACCTTGTCACGCTACTGGGCGGCGCACTTGCAGGACTGGCGGGCGCCTACATGTCTTTAGCCTATACCCCAATGTGGATGGAGAACATGACAGCAGGTCGAGGCTGGATTGCGCTGGCTCTGGTGGTCTTCGCTTCATGGAAAGTGGGCCGCTTGATGCTTGGTGCATACTTGTTCGGCTTAACGTCGATTATGCATTTAATGATGCAAGGGGTCGGTTTGGACATCTCGCCCAACTTATTAGCCATGACCCCCTACGTCGCCACTATCGTTGTGATGGTATTACTCAGTTCCAACGAGTTGCGCCAAAAATTGGCAACGCCAATGAGCCTTGGTAAACCGTTTGATCCCAAACGCCATTGATTGTTTTTATGGTTGTGGTAATAGCGGTTGTGGTGATAGCGTCCGTGCATTAAAACGGTGCACGGGCGGTATCATTTCGCACAACAATGAATCACACCACCCTCTTCCATCACGCGCATCACTCAAATCCATCGAAACTAAGAAGCACGTAAACCTCACCCCACACCAGATTTGACGGGCGTTGCGCGATTATTTTCACCCTTCGGCTAAAAATACGACCAATTGGTCAAGTTTTTGCTTTGCAGATAAATAAGAATCAGTTTCAGCTTAGGTTCTTACTACTCAAACCAAAAATGAAAACGGAGAATTTCATGAAAATGAATCAGTGGATGACAGCGGTGGCCTTATCAGTGACCTCGTTGCTCTCAGCTTCAACGCTTGCAGAAGATGAAGTCAAAGTCGGCTTCGTCTATGTGGGTCCCGTCGGCGATCATGGCTGGAGCTATGAGCACGACCAAGGCCGCATTGAGATGGAAAAACATTTCGCTGGAAAGGTGAAAACCACCTTTGTCGAAAACGTACCCGAAGGGGCTGACGCTGAGCGCGTGATCACTCAGTTGGCGAAATCTGGTAACGATGTCATCTTTACCACCTCGTTTGGCTTTATGAACCCAACACTGAAAGTCGCCAAACGTTTCCCAAACATCACCTTTGAACACGCCACTGGCTACAAAATGGCGAAGAACCTTGGCACCTACACCCTTCGTACCTATGAAGGCCGTTATGTGTCTGGCGTTGCTGCGGGCATGGCGACAAAGAGCAATACCCTTGGCTACATCGCGTCTTTCCCTATTCCGGAAGTGATCCGCGACATTAACTCGGTCTATCTTGGTGCGAAAAGTGTCAACCCCGATGTGAAACTGAAAATTGTTTGGGTCAACACTTGGTACGATCCAGGCAAAGAGTCTGACGCCGCGAACGCGCTCATCGACCAAGGCGTAGACATCATTATTCAACACACCGACAGCCCAGCGCCTCTGATTGCCGCGGAAAAACGCGGCGTGATGGGGATTGGACAAGCTTCCGACATGAGCCACTTCGCGCCGAAAGCCCACATGTTCTCGGTACGGGATAACTGGGCACCGCATTACATCAAAACGGTACAAGGAACGATGGATGGCACTTGGGCACCACAAGACTACTGGGGTGGTCTAAAAGATGAGTTGCTGCAAATTGTCTCGATCAATCCAGACCTGCCAGCTGAGATCAAAGACGCCATCGCCGAGACCGAGGCGAAGATCAAATCAGGTGAGTTCCATCCGTTTACCGGCCCGATGAAAGATAACCAAGGCAACGAAGTCATTGCAGCGGGATATACCCTCAATGACAAAGAGCTTGCGGGCGTGAACTGGTACGTCGAAGGTATCGACGCAAAAATTCCTAACTAAACCTATCTAGGCTCGCATCTCGCTCACGGGTGCGAGCCTTTTTTTACCTAAATAGTTGACCAGTTGGACAAGATAATAAGAACAGAGGAAGTTATGTTGGAGCTCATGATCAATCGTGAGGTTGTTAAGATTGCGTCGCTCGACGCCGACACCATGTTGCTTAACTACCTACGCGAACACAAACAACTAACCGGCTCAAAAGAGGGCTGTGCCAGCGGTGATTGCGGCGCATGCACTGTTGTAATGGTGGAACCAGACCCAAACGGCGAGCTGAGCTACAAACAAATCAATGCTTGTATCACCCCCGTTCACGCGCTGCATGGTAAGCAAATCATTACCGTCGAACACCTCAAACAAGCGCAAGCCTTGCATCCGGTGCAACAAGCGGTGGTCGACAAAAATGGCACCCAGTGCGGTTTTTGCACGCCTGGGATTGTGATGTCCCTTTACGCACTATCAAAGCAAAAACAGACAGTGTCACACCCGAGTGACTACCTCGCAGGAAATTTGTGTCGCTGTACTGGCTACGGCCCGTTGATCGAGGTCGCCAACACCATCGCAAGCCAGTCAATTGACGATCCGCTGGAGCAAGACGCCAGCGCAGTGCAAACCTGGATGGCCAGTGTCGATGACGCCGCTTGCCACCACTACGCTAGACCAAAAACGCGCCTTGAACTGGCACAAGCCAAATCCCAAATGCCCAGCGCTAAACTGATTGCCGGCGGCACCGATCTCTCATTGGAAGTCACCCAACAAGGTCGCTCACTACCTGAACTGATCGACATCTCTAATGTCGATGATCTTCTTACCATCACAGAGACCACCTCTGGTTGGCGTATCGGTGCTGCGGTGCCGATGGACCGCGTACACGCCTTTGCACGCGAGCATTTCCCCAGTGCCGATGAGGTGATTGAAAGACTGGGCAGTTTAACCATTCGCCACCGCGCAACGCTTGGCGGTAGCTTAGGCCACGCCTCACCGATTGGCGATATTGCTCCTTTGTTGATGAGCCTCAACGGACGTATCGAAGTGGATGATGGCGTGACGAAAACGCTGTTCGCCCCCGAAGACTACATCACGGGCTACCGTGAAACCTTATTGCGCGGCCATCAATGGATCAGTGCGATTCACCTACCCAGACTCGCGCCCAATCAACATCACGCGATATACAAGATAAGCAAACGCTATGAAGACGACATCGCCACGGTCACCCTAGGCATCAATATGACGATAGATAGCGACCAGCGTGTCAAGAATTGCATCATTTCCGCTGGCGGAGTCGCCGCAAAATCGGTGCGCCTCAACGAACTTGAGAAAGTCTTTGTCGGGCGTCCTCTGAGCCTGCCCATCGTCCATGCGGCGCAAGCGAAGGTTCCTGAGGTTATTCAGCCGCTGTCCGATGTCCGTGGCAGCGCGCAATATCGAGTTAAGTTAGTGCAAAACCTGCTCAAACGTTTCTATCTGCAAACACAGCACATTGATGTGAGGTTGGTGCACCATGCGTAAATTAACCGTACTTGAAGAGGCTCAAAACAGACAGCCATCCAAGATTGTTGGCCGCTCCGTCAAGCATGAAAGCGCCGACCGACAAGTCAGCGGCGAAGCCCGTTTCGTCGACGACTACCCCACGCCAGCGGGCTGCTTGCATGCGGCGGTGATCACCAGTCGCGTCAGCAAAGGCCGAATCACACGTTTGGACGTTGAGCGCGTTCACGCGGCGGACGGTGTCGTCGCCGTGCTGAGTGAGCGCGACCTCCCTGCGCATAAAGACATCGGTGCGATTTTTCCC
>NZ_JCBDGH010000001.1:0-18271 GCF_059833955.1 Vibrio sp. R15-SG3-ISO1A | reverse complement strand
CTGCTGGGCTTGGTTTTACTGCGCGCGATGATGGGCATCGCCTTGGCGGCCTTTGCCTCTGTCGCCGTCGCTTATATGGTTGAAGAGCTGAGCAGCGCTGCGTTTGGTCAAGCGATTGGTGGCTACATTGCCGCGAACTCACTCGGCGGTATCACAGGGCGTATTGTTGGTGGTACCCTCACCGACCAACTGGGCTGGGAGTACGCGGTACTGGTGATGGCGCTGTTCACCTTAGTTGGCGCTATCGCGGTCGCGTTACTGCTCCCCAAGCAGCAACATTTCCAGCCCGCCAAAGGGATGCTTCGCTACCACAATCGCGCACTGGTCGAGCACCTCAAAAACCGCACTATTTGGCTCGCAATGTTGATTGGTGGTGTCAACTTTGCGCTGTTTGTGAATCTCTATTCGGTGATGGGGTTTCGTCTCGTGGCCGAACCGCATTCTCTTCCAGTTGGGTTGGCGGCGCTGATCTTCCTGTGTTATCTGCCCGGCACATTGAGCTCCAAGCTCACCTCGGTTTGGAATAAGCGTTACCCGCCGCTACTTGGCATCAAAGTGGGCGCGCTAATCAGTATGCTTGGAATGTGGAGTGCCTACGTCGATACCCTACCTTTCATGCTACTGGGGTTGATGCTGATTAGCTTCGGCGCCTTTTTCACCCACACACTGGCCTACGCGTGGGTGAGCCAAAAAGCGACGCAAGCCAAGGCGACGGCAACTGCACTCTATCTCGTGCACTATTACGTCGGGGGCAGTATCGGGGGCTTTTTCTTGATTTACTGTTGGCAACACGGTGGTTGGGCAACCGTCATCGCTGGTGGCATGCTGCTCTATGTGATGATTTTCTTTCTTTGTGCGGCGCTGTCGCGGCAGACTACCCACACAAGAGTGCCGCCTGTAAAGGCAAATTCTGATATGCTTGGCTCAAATCAGAATTTGGAATTAAAATGACTCTCTCAGCCAACCCTTCTCCTATCATCAGCGCCGTTAAGCAATGGCTTAATCAGGTCGTGATCGGTCTTAACCTTTGTCCGTTTGCCGCAAAACCGCAGCGCAATGGACAAATTCATATCGTGACCAGTGACGCCACCGACGAAGCGTCTCTTCTTGAAGACCTACTGAGTGAGCTTATCGCTCTAGAGGCACTTTCAGCCGAGGAGCGGGAAACCACCTTAGTGGTGGTGCCAGAGATGTTGCAATCGTTTGATGATTACAATCTGTTTGTTGATTGGGTAGAAGCCTTGATTAAACAGCAAGGCTATGAGGGCATTTTCCAACTGGCCACATTCCACCCCGACTACTGCTTTGGCGGCACTGAGCCAGACGATGATGAGAACTTAACCAATCGCTCACCCTACCCCGTGTTTCATCTCATTCGTGAAGAGAGCATGGAGAAAGTCTTGCGTCACTACCCCAACCCAGAAGCCATTCCTGACACCAATATCGACCGAGTCGAATCACTGACTGATCAAGAAAAGCGTCAGTTATTCCCTTATCTGTTCTCCTAAAGCTCTTTAACGCAGTCGCCGATCACGCCGCGGCGTGGTCGGTATGGTACTCGCGCCACTCGATGCGGTTGCGACCACTGGCTTTGGCGCTGTAGAGCCCCTCATCGGCAATGGCGAGAATCTCATCAAGCGTGGATTTCTGGCAGTCTGTCAACCGAGCATTCGCAAAATCGAAGTGGGTCGCGCCAACGGAAACCGTAATGGGTTTACCGTCGAGCAGCGTATTATTGACCGCACGGTGCATCGCCTCAATCACGGTTTTACGTGCGTTCGGATCTCGATCGGGTAGCCAGACGACAAACTCCTCCCCGCCAAAACGGGCGATAAAATCACTATCGGTTAACTGCGCTTTTAGCGCGTCGGCGGTTTTACGTATCACGTCATCACCAATTTGATGACCAAAGGTGTCATTCACCTTTTTGAAGTGATCAATATCGATGATCGCCAAGCTGCCCTGACCGCCCGCCAGTTTCATGCGTTCCAAATCCACATGAATGGTTTTAAACATCGCGCGGCGATTGGCTAATTTAGTTAAAGGATCGTGGAATGCTTGAAACTCGAGAGAGGCATTGAGCTCTTGCAGGCGCGTCTCCTGCTTACGACGAATCAACTCGACCTCAATCCATGACGCCATCAACTTAAGCGCGTCGATATCAATATCTTTAAATTTACGTGGGTAAGGAATCGGTGAAGAAAAGTTCAAGGTGCCAAAGATTTCATCATCCACAAAAATGGGCACACCAATGTAGGACTCCAAACCAAATGCGTTGTAGGCAGGGTGAATCGCGTGGGCATCATCTTCGCCCATGTGCTCAATCGCCACAGGACCAAACGATGAGCAGGTGATTTCACAATAGGTGCAATCGTATTCAAAGGTGTCACCCGCTTTAAGATCCGCGCCTTCAGGAACGACGCAGTGCAACACCGTGTATGTGCCGCCATCGATGCGTGACAAAATGCCGATATCTAAATTAAAGCGCTCTAACCCCATCATGATGAGCTGACTCACCTGAATATCAAAGCCTTTACTGTAATCATTGGTGATTTGATACAGACGTCTGATCACTTTTTCACTTTCGCTTTCTATTACCATGATGTTGCCCTATCAGCGTGAAGTCTTTAATAGAATTATAAGCATCAACTCCCATATAGAAAGAGGGGTTCTCTTGCTTTTCATTCAAAATGGAAGCGTGGTAGCCATTTTATCAGCGGTCAATGGACGAGCTCGAACGTATCACAGGGTACGAATATCAAATGAGTCGTACGATTACAGAGTTACTCTGGCGGGACATAGGGCGGTTTGTTACTATTGCCGTACGTCTTAACCTTTGCTTACTCTCTTCACGTTTGGCAATACTTCGTAACCCTAGGCTTAGCTAATATGCAATTGACCCAACTCACCACTGAACTTTTCAATCACCTGTACCAAGACATCACTGAATTTCGCAGCACTTTCGATTTACCTGTCGCCTCACCTGAAAGCTTAGACGACAAAGCGGATACTCTCCATACGTCTTTGATCATTGAAGAAATGACCGAACTGGCTGAAGCGGATTGCAAAACCGAACAAGCCGATGCGATTGTCGATAGCGTCTATGTTTTGATGGGTCGATTGGTGCATCTAGGCCAGCAACGTATTGAAGATAATCTTGCGATTAACTATTTGATTGATGTGTTGCTTAATGTGGCCGTTAACCGTGGTATCGACTTTCTGCCGTGTTGGGATGAAGTACACTCGAGCAACATGAGTAAAGTGTGTCGTAATGAGCAAGAATTCGCTGACACCGAAGCGCACTACGCCAAGCAAGGTATCGAGCTGACCGCAGTGAAAAAAGGCGATTATCTGATCGCGAAATGTGCCAAAGATTTTGTGTCAGACGCAAAAACCATCCGCCAAGGAAAGGTGTTGAAATCGGTCTATTACCGTCCTGCGGATTTGGCACCGCTGACTCAATAACCCGCTTTATTGCGCTCGTTTTTCCTGAACAAAAAGCTTCCTCTACAATAAGCGCTCATTAAGAAAAGCTTACGCTAGAAAAAAAGCCGCCACCTACGGACGGGAATCCTTAGGTGGCGGAAGCTGCCATAGTCATAATTTGACGACGTTCAATTTTTTCTGGGGTACTGAAAAATTGAATCAGCCTAACAAGAACGAGAATGTATCCCTTTCACTAATGCCAACAGCGTGCCAACTTTTTAAAAATAGTTAAGTTATTGTTTTTAATTAAATTTGTGTGAGAACTAATAATTTACCGACTCTACTGCTTTGGCACGCGAACCGATTCAGTGCAACGCTGCACTAGTTCAGTTCGACTATTTGCTCTAAAGGCGAGTTCGTGAGGGATAGTGTGGATGATAATGAAATAGGCAAAGAGCGCTAAAGTACAACAGAGCGCGATAAGCGTTAGAACAGCAGAACCCGCTTGCCGCGAATCGATTCGCAGCGGACCTCAGTATTAAACACGCGCGACAGCTGCGCCTCATTCAATACCTCTTCAGGCAGACCAAACTGTTGCAACACGCCGCGATCGAGCATCGCCACCTTGTGCGCATGAGTCAAGGTTCGGTTCAGGTCGTGGTTGGACATCACCACTGTAATGCCTAATTGGGCGATTTTATCGATCAAACGGTAAAGAAGCGTTTCTTGACCAATATCGAGCGGCGCCGCCGGTTCATCAAGAATCAATACCTTCGCCAACGGATTCAGTGTTGGCCAGACTTGCAGACAGATCCCACATAGGCGCACTCGCTGCCACTCCCCACCAGACAACTGATGAATCGAACGATGCAGCTTATCCTCTAACTGTAACCACTGAGCGAGGGTGTGGACCGCCACATTCACCTCATCAAGTACGCTTTTCGCTTGGCTTGGCAGCGACAACGCCAAGTACTGCACGACTTCAATGTTAAACGCTGGGCGATCGCTCTGGCTTAAAAAAGCCCGGCAGGAGGCTAAAGAAGGCATCGACGCCTTGGCCACATCAAGCTCACCAATCCTCACCTCCCCTTTCGCCGTTAATAGCCCTGCGATAGCGGTCAACAAGGTACTTTTACCACTGCCATTTGGGCCAATGACGTGGACAATTTCTCCCTGATTGACCTCAAAAGAGAGTGGAAGCAAACGCGAGCCAGCAGAGAGATTATTAATGTGAATCATGATTTTTCAGCAACATCCAAATGAACACTGGCGCGCCTATTGAGGTTGTCACAACGCCAAGCGGCAGTTCCGCCGAATGCAGCGCGGTTCGCGCGATAAGATCCGCCACCAGCACTAATAGTGCCCCGCACAGTGCAGAGAGCGGCAACAGAAAGCGGTTTTCGCTGCCCAGCGATAAACGCAGCAAATGCGGGACGACCAAGCCGACAAAGCCAATCACTCCACCGAGCGCGACCGCGCCCCCGACCAAAATCGATACCGCCAAAATGAGTTTCCAGCGTACGGCGTCAGTGTCGATACCCAGCTGCTTAGCATAAACGTCACCGAGCATCAGGCGATCCAGCAGCGCTCCCTTAGTACATAGCCAAACCACAACCGGAATAAGCGCTAACGTCAGCCAGTGATGAGACCAACTTGCGCCGCCAATGCTGCCCATCAGCCAATACATCAACTGCCTAAGGCTTAAATCATCACTGAAATAGAAAGCCCAAGTGACCACGGCCCCCGACAAAATGCCCAGCGCGACCCCCACCAAGAGAAGACGTGTTGTCGTCAGCTTCATCATTTTGGCAATCGAGACCAACAGTAAGGTAAAGCAGAGCGCACCGATGATCGCCGCTAGCATATAACCTAACGGCGTCGCAAATACAGGGAAACAAAACAGCACCAGCACCATCATAATGCTCGCGCCACCGGAAATGCCGAGCACACCGGGCTCTGCGAGCACATTGCCAAGCAAGACTTGCAGCACTGCCCCCGACAACGCCAGCGCCGCGCCGATCGCTACGGCAGAGATCAATCTTGGCAGACGCAGATGAACAAGCAACTGGTTTTGAATGTGGCTGAGCTCGCCAAGCGGATTAATCAACACTTCCCCGACCATGACGTAAAACAGACTCACTAGAAGAAACAATCCGGCACCTAACCATGCGGCGCGTGTCCAACGGTGCTGTTTACGATGTAAAAGTTGGCTAAATTCCATGCAAGGTAGGTCAATTCGGCGGGCTAGAAAGAACAGAGGCCTAACGATAACGCTAAGCCACTAAAATGAAAAGTGTTAGAAGACGATTAATCGTAAACGACCTGATCCTCTTCGTAGCGGACTTTTACCGGGCAGACCATCAGTGCCGCGCGCTGTCCAACCGGGACATGACGATTTGGAAAGACGACCGCTTCTCCTTCGTTTTTCGCCAGCAGCGGTTTGTCGCCATCATGGCCAAACACTTCGCCATGTTTGAACGCGGTAAAGTTTTCGACATCATCGGCAAACAAAAAGTCGAAATCGTCATGCAGGCGAACGATAGTACGACTGACGCGATACATAGTCGGCTTACGCGGTAAGTGCTCGGCTTTACTGCGCGAAATCAAATCGCGCATCGCCAAATCAAACGCAACCAGCTTGCCCAGTTCGTTCTCACCGATTTTGGCCACTTGACCTAATTCGACCGTCAGAGCTTGCGCCGCAAAATTCTCTGCACTGAACCAACTAAAGGTGCTTGAGGGCGCGTTTGAAAACATCACTGCTTCTAAGTGGCCACTGGCGACAAAATCCATGAGGGCTTTACTGCGCACCGGATGTCGCACTTTCGGGCTGACTGCAAAGGTATAGTGCTTCGATAAACGAATCGCACAATGCAGATCTAAGTGCCAACGAGCGGCAGGGTCAGTGCCGTGGTAAAAGAGCCCGACGACGTCTTTCAATTCATTAGCAATCGATAGCTCAATGCTCGGCTCGTAGTCTTTATCGTCAAAAAGACGATTCAGATTCACGTCAATAAATCGAGTATGAGCATTGGTGGCTTGCGGATGGGCAACGATCAGCAGCAAACGCTCCCTGACCGGCTGGAAACCTGTTTGAATGTCATCGACAATCTTGTCAATGAGCTCCATCGGTGCAGTCTCATCACCATGAATGCCGGTAGACAAAATAATATGCTTGGTGGTCTCATCACAGTCGGCAGGAATCACTTCCAAAACGCCACGTTGATGAAGCCGGAAAACGACGCCATTGGCGACCGTCATTTCACCCACAGGCATCTCTTGATCGACGTTGAGGCTGTCAAAAAGAAAAGATTGGCGAAAGAGGGATTTCGTCATGCGCTACTCCTTTATTGCACAGCGGTGTATGTTAATGAATTGAACCGACAATTTATGTAGGAGCGATCAAACTTATCGACACCAATTGTGTGCTTCATCGAAAATTATCCATCAACTGGGTATCACCCTACCCACAAGACTCACTGTGCAGGCAACCGAACGGCGCCCCGTTCAGCTACGTAAAAACTTCAATCATTTAAAGAGGTTGTTCATGACGCGCCGTCGTCCCATTCTGACAACGCGCCAAGCTTTAGGCAGTGTAATCGAATCACAATAAAACGCATCCTCTTTTGCGTCTTTCACTGCGCTTTTGTGTGCTTAAATGCAGCCCATTGCGTATCGATTGATGTGACTTGATACCTGCTTGCCATTTTTAAGTCGCTATCGGTGACAAGACAGCCTTAAGCGATTAGGAGATAACCTCAAACAGTGTTTATCCAGTCCCTAGCGGTGCGCCAATCATTCGGACCCGTGCGTGCTGAGCTTGTACCTGACCGCTCTCATCGGTGTAACACTCAAGCTGCGTGATCGATTGGTTCTCAATATGCAAGGTTGAAAACAGCGCCGGATTTTGCCAATCGAGTCCAAGCACATAAGCCAAAATCATCCGAATCGTGCCGCCATGCATCACCACTAAGGTATCGTGTGAAAGCTCAGCAACGAACGCTTGCCAAGCGTTGACGACGCGATGATAAAAACGCTCTAACGTCTCTGCGCCGGGTAACGTGTGCTGAGCCGGATGCTGCCAAAACGCCTCCAGCGCTGACCACTGCTCGCCCACCTCATCAAAAGGAATGCCATCGAGTTGACCAAACGAAATCTCGCGCCATTGAGGCTCTATCGTCACAGGGACCGTAACTGGGGTTGAGACCGAATGGGTGAGTGGACTGGCGGCGCTTGGTTGCTCCTCACCCAACGCATGCAGGGCTTTAGCAAGATCTGCGCAGCGACTCAGCGGTGAGCTAACGATCGGCAGCGTGGCATATCCATTTTCCGCCAACGCACGCGCGAACGCCTGTTGGCGCTCCGCCGCCACCGCCACATCCGTATGACCATACAAAGCAGGCTTGCCATCCACTTTGGCGTGACGAACAAGCGAGACTCGGATAGAAGACATCCGCACTCCTACGATTTCAATGAAACAGGTAGACCGGCGGCCACCAGCGTCACCTTGTCTGCCACTTGGGCAATGGCTTGATTCATCCAACCGGCATGATCGACAAAGCGACGCGAGATTTCACCCAATGGCACCACACCCAACCCTACTTCGTTGCTGACTAAGACAATATCCGCGCGGCAGCGCTGAATGCTCGTTACCAACTGAGCCACTCGTTGCTGGGTGTTTTCATCACTGAGCGTCTCGCCGCCGTTGTAGATGACATTGTTCAGCCACAGCGTCAAACAATCGATCAGCACCACATCGTACTGACCAAAGTGGACCAGTTGCTCACTCAACTCGGTGGGGCACTCATGTAGGTGCCACCCTTCACCGACGCGCTGCGCTTGATGGTGCGCAATCCGACTGGCCATTTCTTGGTCGAGATGAGTCGCCGTGGCGATGTAGTGTTTTTTGACTACCTCACTCCCCTGCGCGACGTTGTCCGTTTTACATAGCGAGCGAATTTGCGCTTCGGCAAAGCGCGATTTTCCTGAGCGAGCGCCGCCAAGCACCAAATGAATCGTCACCCTGCACCTCCACTGAGAATAGGGCCACCGAGCGCAAGCAACGTGAGATAACAGAGCAACTCCATGATCTGCTGCGCCGCGCCCAAGCAGTCACCGGTAAAGCCGCCGAGGCGCGCCTGCAACCAGCGCTTAAAGCCAAAGCGAAACACCACAGCGACAATCACTAGCGCTAGCACCGCGCCCGCGGATAAAAACAGGCAAGACACTGCGGCTGTCATAACGAGAATGGCTAATTCAAGCCGAGTTTGACGCTGCGCCAAGGGCTTACTTTTACTGCCACTGAGATCGCTGACGTAAGGCATATCGAAAATTAACGAGGCGGCCACCGCACGACTCAAGGTATAGCCGACAATAAGGATCACACCGATGGCAGTGATACTTTGATCTACTTGCTCGATGAGTTCACTCAGCAAAACAAACTTGCCCAGTAGCGCCATGATAAGTGCACTGGCGCCATAGGTGCCGATTCGGCTGTCTTTCATGATCTCGAGGCGGCGCTCGGTGGTCATGCCGCCGCCAATACCATCCGCCATGTCCGTTAGGCCATCTTCATGAAAGGCGCCGGTGAGCATCAAGCTAAACACCATCATGACAAACAGCGCCGCACTGCTGGGCAGCCACCACTGCGCTGCGCTATACACCAAGGCGCACAACGCGCCCAAAATGGCGCCGACCAACGCAAAATAACGCCCGGCTTGGTTCATGCGCGCCTCACTATAAGGCGTCGAAGACGGGATAGGGAGACGCGAGAAAAATCCCAACGCCAAACAAAACAGTTGCCATTGATATTTGCTCGCGCGCCACATTAGACCGTGACTCCGGCTTCTTCAAAGCTCGCCATCGTGTTGTAGAACTCGGCGGCGCTGCGTAGCAAAGGCACGGCCAATACCGCGCCAGTACCCTCACCTAGGCGCAGCTGCAAGTCAAGCAGCGGCAAAGCTTCCAGTCTTTGCAGCAACAATTGATGACCCGACTCATGCGAGCGGTGGGCAAAAATCATCATCTCTCGGCTTGAAGGTTCAAGTTCGCTTGCCACCAACGCCGCTACACTGACAATGAAACCATCAACCAGCACCGGCACTTGCGCTTTAGCCGCCGCCAAGAAAGCGCCAACCATCTGCACAATCTCAAACCCGCCGACCTCGGCCAATAACTCTTTCACCTCTAGACCATCACAGCGCGCAACACCTTGTGCAACCAACGCCACTTTACGCTCGTACTGCTCATCGGTGATGCCCGTTCCGCGGCCGACGCAGCGCTCAACCGGCTCCTTGGTCAAGGCACTCAGCAGGGCCGCCGCGCTACTGGTGTTACCAATGCCCATTTCACCAAACATCACCAGCTCAGAGCCAGATGCGATCACCTTGTCGACCACCTGCGCCCCCAAACGCAAGCCGTTCTCGACCTGCTCAGCACTCATCGCCGCTTGCTTGGCAAAATTGTGGGTTCTCTCACCAAGACGCTGAGAGATAAACTGCGCCGAGTCAGACTCCACCGGCAGTAAGATTCCGCAATCGACAACAGTAAGCGCAACATCATTGGCGCGGCAGAAACAGTTCACCGCAGCGCCACCGGCTAAAAAGTTGAGCACCATTTGCTGCGTCACAGCGCTAGGCGCAATGCTGACGCCCTCATCGGCAATCCCGTGATCGCCGGCAAAGACGATAGCAACAGGTTGGTTGAGCGTGATGCGCTGCGCGAGTTTGCCCGCTTTGCTACTTTGGATCAGCGCCAATTGATGGGCTGCTGACTCAAGCAAGCCAAGCGAGCCAAGAGGTTTGGTTTTCTGGTTGATACGGTGCCAAATGGCGTCAGAAAAAGCGTGGTTTAACATGTTATTTGGGCCTAGCTACAGAAAAAACGTCACGGGTCAGAGCGTATTGGCTGCCCCCGAGACGGGAAAGTGGGTTGAGCGACAGAGCATCAATCATCAGGCGTTCGCCCTCCTCTGTCACGATATTAGGATCAAGGTAGATCTGCTCAATCTTGGCAAAAATAAGGCTTTGAGGGGTGTCACCGATCTCTTTGACTTCAAACAGCGAACAACCAAACGCCACCGGGCAACCTTGCACGCGAGGCAGATCAAAACCGTCAAAGCTAACCAACTCAAGACCGGTGGCTGCCACTTCTGACTCACCATGCTCTAGGGTAGCGGCGGTTTGCGTCACCGACTCGGCTTGCGCCTGATGAGCGATATGCACCACCATTTTTCGGTTTTCTAGTACATTGCGCGTCGTGTCTTTGAGCTCACCACTGGGCTTTTTGCCCACAGAAAACATCAACAGCGGTGGATTACTAGAAATCGGCGTAAAGTACGAAAACGGCGCCAAATTATAGTTTTGCGTGCCTGATTGCGTCAGTACCCAAGCGATGGGTCTGGGAATCACCGTTTGCGTCATCAAATGATAAATGTCCGCAGGCGGCATGGTCGTCAAGTCAATGTTCATCACGTATCCCTATGGTGAGATTGAATTTTTGTCAGTGTACCGCGAAATACCGTTTTGAACACCCGCCGCCCCTGTTGTGATTGACCATTTGCTGGTCAATTCATCGGTTTTATTGACCTCAACTGGTATTTTTCTCCATTTGTACTATATTTTCGTCAATAACGTAGAGCGCAAGGAGGTCTGTATGATTGCAAATCGACGTTCAAGTAAACCCAAAAACGGCTCGTCCTCACCCAAGAAAAGCACTCGTCGCTTACCTTTCTCACTCACCTAACCCCGGTTCTTCCACACAAGGACACAAATACCCATTAGATCGCGAAAGATAGAATGGGATCATAGACTTTTCACTGATCCTGTAGGATTCTTCGTTCACCTTCTTCGAATTCATGCAGGGCTGACGGTGAACCAGACTGAACACAACCCCAACGAACGTGCACCGCTTGTCGTCATCACGGCAGGCGCCACGGGCCTGATTGGCAACGAACTGATGAAGCAGATGCTCGAGGCCGAGCCCATCGAGGCTATTTACGCGTTATCTCGAAAAGCCTTGCCCTATTTTCATCCCAAATTAGAGACGCTGATTCACCCTGAACTGGAAGTACAGACGTGGACAGACGACAAACCGACGCCCACCTATGGCTTCATTTGTTTGGGCACCACACGCAAGCAGGCAGGCTCTAAAGAGGCGCTAGAACAAGTCGACGTCAAACTGGTATGTGAGGTCGCGAGCGAAATGAAACTGCTGGGCGTGACGCGTCTCGCTGTTGTCTCGAGTTATGGCGCGTCATCGCGCTCACTGTCTCATTACCTACGCTGTAAAGGGAAAATGGAACTGACCATTGAGCGTATGGGGTTTGAGCAAGTGGTATTCGTTCGCCCAGGTCCATTAGTGGGGCTAAGAGACACGCCAAGAAATGATGAACTGGTTTTGCAAGCGGTGCTAAAAGTGGCGCGTCCACTCATGATAGGCCCATTGCGCAAGCTGATTCCCATTCATGCCAGTGAAGTCGCGCGAGCCATGCAGTACGCACTGTTTGCAAAAGAAAAAGGCCATAGCAGAATCCGCGTCCTCGAAAGCCCAGATATGTTGGCGCTGATTGAGCGTTATCGTTAGCAGTCGATGACTCGTAGCGCCTCTACGTTGGCCGTCGAGTCTTATCGTCCTTGATTTGTCCTAACGCGCAGAAAATCGTCACCCTCGCCCTGACGTGAAAGTTTTTCGCCATTTCCCTTGCTTGCGCGCCCTTTCTTGACGGATACTTCACGTCAATCGCACGCAATTTCTGGAGAACCCATGCAATCTGATAATCAACCGACGTTTTTCTTCTTTGATTATGAGACTTGGGGAACCAGCCCTGCCAAAGACAGGCCGAGCCAGTTTGCAGGCGTACGCACCGATATGGATTTCAACATCATCGGTGAGCCGCTGGTTATTTACTGTCAGCCACCTGCCGATTACTTACCCGCGCCAGAAGCGGCGCTCATCACCGGTATCACTCCGCAAACGGCGGTCAGTAAAGGGCTGCCAGAACCTGAATTTATCGCCCAGATTCACGCGCAATTGGCAACGCCCAATACCATAAGCTTGGGCTACAACAGCATTCGTTTTGATGATGAAGTGACGCGCTATACCTGTTACCGCAACTTCATTGACCCTTATGCGTGGAGCTGGCAAAACGGCAACTCTCGCTGGGATCTATTGGATGTGCTACGCGCGTGTCATGCGTTGCGACCTGAAGGCATCGAGTGGCCAGAAAACGAAGAAGGCTTTATTAGCTTTAAGTTGGAACATTTGTCGGTCGCCAATGGCATTGAACACGCCAACGCGCACGACGCGATGGCGGATGTGATTGCCACCATTGAGATGGCAAAAAAAATCAAAGCCGCACAGCCCAAATTGTTTGATTACTTTTTGTCGATGCGCCACAAACGCAAACTCAATGAGCTGATCGATATTGTCAACATGACCCCCTTGATGCACGTCTCCGGCATGTTAGGCCGAGAGTGCCAATACACCAGTTGGATGGTTCCAGTGGCGTGGCACCCGACCAACCAAAACGCGGTTATCATGGTGGACTTAGCCAAAAATCCTCAGCCACTGTTGGATCTTGATGTCGACGCACTCAACACGCGTTTGTACACCAAGCGAGACGACCTAGGACCCGATGAACTGCCCGTGCCAGTCAAACTGGTGCATCTCAATAAGTGCCCAATTCTCGCCCCTGCGAAAACCCTCACGGCAGACAATGCCGCTCATATTGGAATCGACCGTGAGCAGTGCTTACAAAACCTAGCCACGCTGCGCCAACACCCAGAAATCCGCGAAAAGTTGATTGGCTTGTACAGTATTGAACGAGAGTACGCCGCTTCATCCGACGTGGATACTCAGTTGTATGACGGTTTCTTTTCTCCTACTGACAAAGCGGCCATGGAGATCATTCGCCAAACGGATCCGCAGCAACTCGCTGGGCTAGACATTGAATTCAGTGACCCACGCATCGCCCCGCTTCTATTTCGCTACCGCGCACGCCACTACCCATGGACATTGGATGAAAAAGAGCAGCAGCAGTGGGCGGCGCATTGCCGCGAGTACTTCGAAAGTCGCATTGAAGATTACATGATCAATCTGGAAAACTTAGTTCATGAACATGAAAGTGACGAAAAGAAAGTCGCGATCTTAAAATCGGTCTATCAATACGTTCAACAGTTGGTCTCTTAAGGCAACACCGCTCTTATGCCTCGTACTTTATTGCACTACTTCATCTCA
The DNA here is from genome assembly GCF_059833955.1 of Vibrio sp. R15-SG3-ISO1A. Taxonomy (NCBI): domain Bacteria; kingdom Pseudomonadati; phylum Pseudomonadota; class Gammaproteobacteria; order Vibrionales; family Vibrionaceae; genus Vibrio; species Vibrio sp. R15-SG3-ISO1A. Next base: position 4,609 of record NZ_JCBDGH010000001.1, on the reverse strand, counting down.
TTTGGCTTGATTTTTCTCTGCCTGATCGCCGGTCTCAATATTCAGCAATGGCTGGAGACCTCAATTCCCGGCAGCATCATCGGCATGCTTATTTTGTTCTCTTTAATGGCGAGTGGCTTGGTTCCCTCAAAGTGGGTCAAACCCGGTGCGACGCTGTTTATTCGCTATATGGTACTGCTGTTTGTGCCCATCAGTGTCGGCTTGATGGAGCACTTCGATCTGCTCTACCACAATGCGTGGCCAATTCTGGCAAGTGCGATTGGTGGCACGGCGATTGTCCTCGTCTCTCTGGGCTGGATGCTGGATCGCCTGCTTAAGCGAGGTGACCAATGATGTGGCTACTCGTGACTGTGGTGGTGTTTTTGTGTGCGCGTTGGGTGTGCAGTAGAGTCAACTCACCGCTAATGAACCCGCTATTGGTCAGCCTCGCGGTTCTTATCCCGCTCCTGACTTGGCTAAACGTTCCTTTTGAAACCTATTACGAAAGCAATCACTGGATCAATCTGCTGCTGCAGCCTGCGGTGGTGGCCTTGGCCTACCCATTGTATGAACAGCTCCCTCAAATTCGGGCCAATTGGCGCATCATAATGTTGGCATGCGGTGTGGGTAGCGTCCTGTCAATGGCGACGGCCAGTCTGATTGCCGTTAGTCTAGACACCGACTTAACCTTGATCGCCAGTTTACTCGGCAAATCGGTAACCACACCGATTGCGATGGAAGTCTCTAGCCATTTGGGCGGCGAACCCGCGATTGCAGCGATTTTGGTGCTGTTGGTCGGCTTGTTTGGGGCGATTTTCGCCTACCCTATCTACGGGCTGTTAAACATCACCCACCCGATTGCAAAGGGTCTGACCATGGGCACCGTCTCACATGCCCTTGGCACCGCGACCTGTGCGGAGAAAAACGCACAAGATGCGGCGTTTAGCTCTCTGGCTCTGGTGGTGTGTGGCGTGATCACCTCCATATTGGCACCGTCATTTTTCGCTCTAGCGCTCTGGTTATCGCACTAGCTGCGGCTAGGTAGCGCGCCAAAATTGTGTGACATCACTCATCTATCAGTAAATTTGCACTTGTTACAAACGTAAGTGTGATTTTTATCACTGTATTGTTTGGTGCGTCGCATAGAATGATTGTCCAGTATCACAAGATGTCAACAACCTAGCTATGTTTTCCCTAGCATCGAGCTTGACTCTGAAATAACAATAAAGGATTCACTATGACCAGCCGCATAGAACAAGCCCTGACACAGCTCCCTAGCGACGTTGCCGATTACCTCAAACCCATCGTGCTGAGCGAGTCATTTGATGCCACCCTGTCAGCCGACCAATTTGAGCAGTTAAAAAACATCAGCGGTAAAAGCGATGCCGATACGCGAGTGATGCTCTTGCCTGTCGCGGCGGCTTTTTCCTACGCCCCCCTGTCTAAATTTTACGTGGGCGCGATTGTGCGCGGCTTAACGGGTCGCTTATATTTCGGTGCCAACGTTGAGATTGCTGGTGTGCAACTCGGTCAAACGGTACACGCCGAGCAATGTGCCATCAGTCACGCGTGGATGAAAGGCGAGCAAGGCATTTCTGACATCACCATCAACTACAGCCCTTGTGGCCACTGTCGTCAGTTTATGAATGAACTGTCGACGGCAAAAGAACTCACCGTTCAATTGCCTGAACGTGAAGGCAAGACTTTGCACGATTATCTGCCAGAAGCCTTTGGTCCTAGCGATCTCGGTATTGAGTCGGGTTTGATGTCTGAGGTCAATCACGGCTATCGCAGTGAAGAGGGTGACGAGTTGGTACAAGCGGCACTGAAAGCGCTGAATATGAGCCACTCACCATACACTCACAACCTGAGCGGTGTCGCACTCAAAACCACCGATGGGTCGACCTATCTCGGTGCGTACGCTGAAAACGCCGCGTTCAACCCAAGCTTGCCACCACTCCAAGTCGCGTTGATTCAATTGTTGATGGCCGGCAAATCCTTCAGCGACATTGAATCTGGTGCCTTGGCAGAGATGGCCGAAGGTGGCATCAGTCACCTGGCCGACACGCAAGCGACCCTTGAAGTATTAGGACCAGATATTCCACTGACCTATCTTGCGATCTAAGCGTTAACGCCGACACATTGTGCTCAATAAAAAGGCGCCTTTTATCCACACAACGTGAGTAAAAGGCGCTTTTTCTGTTTACGGTGACGGTATTGTCTGTGAAGACCTATCCTGCCTACAACGAAAAGTAGCGGCTCACTATCGAGGCATCAAACGTCAAAGAACGGCGTTGCATCCACTTCAAGCTGACTTGGGGCAATCGCTTTGGCAATTTTGACGCTGCTGCGCTTGAGATCAACAAAAGCCACATCGACATAACGCTTGTTCTTACGCGAGTAAAAACACTTCACTTCTGGTTTCAGCGGTTCAGATTCATTGGATGTCCAGACGATGCCCACTCGCCCATCACTGAGTTCGACTAACGCCCCCACTGGGTACATACCGATACAGTTGATGAACTTATACACCAAGTCACGATCGAGGTGATTGGGCGTGAGGCTCAATAGAATTTTAAACGCCTCTGCCGAGCTCATTCCGCGCTTGTAGACGCGATCCGCGGTGAGGGCATCGTAGATATCCACAATGCAACTCATGCGACCGTGCAACGGAATTTCATCCCCTTTAAGGCCATTCGGGTAGCCGTTGCCGTCCAGTTTTTCGTGATGCATCAGACAGACATCACGGCTCACATCACTGAGCCCAGTCACGGACATGATCATATCTTTCGCAAACACTTGATGAAGCTTCATGTGCTCAAATTCTTCCGGTGTTAAGCGTGCCGGTTTGTGCAGCACCTTATCATCCACCTTCACTTTGCCCACATCATGAATAATGCCGCCGATCGCCATCTCTTTGAGCATCTCTCTTGGCAATTGCAGATGTTTACCAAAGGTCACCAATAAGGTGGCCACATTGACCGAATGCTCCAATAGATACTCGTCCTTGTTGCGCAGCGCTGAAACACATTGTAGCGCATCGGAGTCCACCAGCGCCGATTCAATCAAATCTTCCGCCCAGTCATCGAACTCATCGACGTGCACAGTTTTGCCATCAAACGTATGGGTCAGAACTTTCTGTGCAAGTCCTTTCGCCTCACGAATGATATTGGCGGCTTTTTTCTGCATTGAGAAACGACTTTTCGGCTTGCGCTTCACCGCTTCGGTGCGAATCACGTCGGTCGCTGCAGGCGGCGCAATGTCATGGGAATCATCTTCTTGCTCTTTGACCGGAGTAAAAACACAGCCTTTCGCGGACAGGCTTTCATCCACCCACGCGAACTTGATACCGTTGCCAATCAATTGCTTGACAGACTGATCAGACGGCACGCGCCCCGCATTGGCCAGATTGACCTTTTTGTTGTCTTCCAGTGCGGTGACAAACATACCAACGGTCAGTGTCTCTATTGGAATTTTGATGGAATTATTAGGATCGTATTGCATTCTTATTGATAGTTATATTTACAACATGTGACTTACAAAAGTATAACCTCGATTTATGCGCATTGCTCTACAAATACATGCAAGACTCCTAATATAAGTCACAAAATTGAGATAGACGCAAACGTTTGCCTTTTGAGATCTATCCTCGTATGATCAGCGCCAAATTCTACATCTCTAAAAGGTTGATTATGTTTGGTACAGCGACTCGTCAAAATGCAACGCGTGTTCTTCTCCTCGGCTCAGGTGAACTGGGTAAGGAAGTCGCCATTGAGTGTCAGAGACTGGGCTTAGAAGTCATCGCGTGTGACCGCTATGAAGATGCCCCTGCTATGCAAGTCGCGCATCGCAGTTACACACTAGACATGCTTGACGGCGATGCACTGCAAGCCATCATCGACAAAGAGCAGCCTCACTATGTCGTGCCAGAAATTGAAGCGATCGCAACCGACAAGCTGGTAGAGCTTGAAGCGCGCGGTCTGAATGTCGTGCCAAGCGCGAAAGCCACGCAGTTGACGATGAACCGCGAAGGCATTCGCCGCCTAGCCGCAGAAACGCTCTCTCTGACCACCTCTCCTTACCGATTTGCCGACAACTATGACGAATTCACCGCAGCGATTGAGGCGGTCAGTCTGCCATGCGTGTGCAAGCCTGTGATGAGTTCATCGGGTAAAGGACAAAGCGTCATTAAGACAGATGCAGACATCGAAAAAGCCTGGGCATACGCTCAAGATGGCGGCCGCACTGGCGCAGGCCGCGTGATTGTTGAAGGCTTTATTGATTTTGATTACGAAATCACTCTACTCACAGTACGCGCCGTTGACGGCGTTCATTTCTGCGCCCCAATTGGTCATCGCCAAGAAGATGGCGATTACCGTGAGTCTTGGCAGCCACAAATCATGTCGGATAAGGCATTAAAAGCGGCGCAGCATGCGGCGCAAAGCGTTGTCGATGCATTAGGCGGCTACGGCATTTTTGGTGTCGAACTTTTTATCAAAGGCGACACGGTGATTTTCAATGAAGTTTCGCCGCGCCCACACGATACCGGCCTGGTCACTTTGATGTCACAAGACAGTTCAGAGTTCGCACTGCATGTCCGCGCGTTTACCGGCATGCCAATCAGCAGCAT